>CAZKGE010000097.1:0-7715 GCA_964552065.1 uncultured Oscillospiraceae bacterium
GGCATCCGAACGTTCGAGACCTACACGCGAAACACGCTGGATATCAGCGCCGTGCCGGTGCTGCGAACGCTTACGCACCTGCCGGTCATCGTCGACCCGAGTCACGCCACCGGCCGCTACGCGCTGGTCGCGCCGCTTTCGGCGGGCGCGGTCGCGGCGGGCTGCGACGGGCTGCTCATCGAGGTGCACAACGACCCCGCGCACGCGCTGTGCGACGGCCCGCAGTCGCTCACGCCCGCAGCCTTCGACCGGCTCGCCAGGAAGCTCATCGCGCTGCACGCCTTCTGCAAAGAACAGGAGCCCGCAAAATGAACGTCGGCATCGTAGGGCTGGGGCTGATCGGCGGCTCCATGGCAAAGAGCATCAAAGCGCGTACAGCGCACACCGTCCGCGGCGTCGATCTCGACGAGGAGACGATGACGCTCGCGCGGCTTTCCGGCGCGATCGACGTGCGGCTTACGGACGAATCCCTGGAGCGGTGCGATCTCGTCCTCGTGGCAATCCGCCCCAAGGCCGCCGTCGGCTGGGTGCGCGCGCACGCGGACAGCATCGCCAAAAGCGCGATCGTAGTCGACCTGTGCGGCGTCAAGCGCGGCGTCTGCGCCGAGCTTGCGCCCATCGCGAAAGAACACGGCTTTGCATACATCGGCGGGCATCCGATGGCCGGGACCGAGCGCGGCGGCTTCGTCAACTCCAGCGACGATCTTTTTCTTGGCGCGTCGATGATCCTCACGCCGGACGAAACGACCGACATGCGCATGCTCGAGACGCTCAAGGCATTCTTTACGGACATCGGCTTTGCGGGGCTGACGTTCTCAAACCCGGACGAGCACGACCGCATCATCGCCTACACGTCGCAGCTGGCGCATCTTGTTTCCAGCTCCTATGTCAAATCCCCGGAAGCGCAGCGGCGGCGCGGCTTCTCCGCGGGGAGCTTCCACGACATGACGCGCGTGGCCTACCTCGACGAGCACATGTGGACGGAGCTGTTCATGGCCGACGCGGACTACCTGACGGAGCAGCTTAAAATCCTGATCGGCCACCTGAACGAATACCTCGGCGCGCTGACCGCGCGCGATGCGGAGGCCGTCCTGGCGCTTCTTAGCGACGGCCGCCAAAAGAAAGAATCCGCGGGAGGGCACTGAAAAGATGGACATGCGCACGTTCCCCGTCCGCGTGCAGGGCGGCTATAACGTCCATATCGGCAGCAAACTGCTCGGCCGCTGCGGCGAGCTTGTAAAAACCGCCGTCGGAAGCTGCCGCGCCGCCGTCGTCACCGATAAAAACGTGGAGGCGCTGTACCTTGCGCCGGTGCAGAGCAGCCTGCGCACGGCCGGATTCGACGTCTGCGCGCTCACGCTCCCCGCAGGCGAACGGTATAAACAAATGGAAACCCTCGGCACGATACTGGAGTTTCTCGCCGGCAACCGATTGACGCGCTCGGACTGCGTGCTCGCGCTCGGCGGCGGCGTGGTCGGCGACATGGCGGGGTTTGCGGCCGGCTGTTATCTGCGCGGCGTGCGCTATGCGCAGCTGCCGACCACGCTGCTCGCGGCCGTGGACTCGTCCGTGGGCGGCAAGACCGCCGTCAACCTGTCCGCCGGGAAAAACCTGGCGGGCTTGTTTTATCAGCCCTCGCTGGTCGTCTGCGACCCGGACTGCTTTGCCACCCTGCCCGCCGGTGAATTCGCCAACGGCGCAGCGGAAGCGATCAAGACGGGCATCCTCGGCGACGAACCGCTGTTTTGCCTCTTTGAGAGCGGCGACGCGGGCAGGGAGGCCGGCGAGGTCGTCGCCCGCTGCGTCGCGTATAAAGCAACGATCGTCGAGGCGGACGAGCGCGACGGCGGACCGCGGAACCTCCTAAACCTCGGCCACACCGTCGGCCACGCCGTGGAACTTTTGAGCGGATACGCCGTGCCGCACGGCCATGCCGTGGCGATCGGCCTGTACCTCGTCGCGCGCGCGGCGGAGCGGACCGGCTTTGCCGAAGCGCCAATCTCGGAACGCATCCGCCGAACGCTGGCGAGAAACGGACTGCCGTTTTCCGCGCCGTACCCGGCGGAGCGGCTGGCCGAGACCGCGCTCTCCGACAAAAAGCGCCGGGGCGGCGCCATTACGCTGGCGCTCCCCCGCCGCATCGGGACATGCGAGCTTGTGACCATGCCGGTGAACGATCTTTTGCCGCTGCTGCGCGCGGGGATGGAGGAACCGTTATGATCGTGCGCATCACGCCCGCGCCGCTTACCGGCACGATCGCAGCCATCCCGTCCAAGTCCGAGGCGCACCGGCTTTTGATCCTGTCCGCGCTGTGCAAAGGAAAAACGCGGCTTATGATGGACGGCCGCAGCGACGACATCGACGCCACGATCGACTGCCTGCGCGCGCTCGGCGCGGGTATCGACGTTGCGCCGGACCATGTCAGTGTGCGCGGGCTGCGCGGCGAACCGGCGAATCCGCTGCTGGACTGCCGCGAGAGCGGGTCGACGCTGCGGCTTCTATTGCCCGTGACCGCCGCCCGCTGCGAAAAAGCCTCGTTCACCGGCCGCGGGCGGCTGCCCGAACGCCCGATCGGCGAGCTGACGGCCGTCATGCGCGCGCACGGCGTGCGTTTTTCGGCGGAGCAGCTGCCGTTCTCCACGCAGGGTCGGCTTGCCGGCGGCCTGTACGAACTGCCCGGCAACGTCAGCTCGCAGTATCTGACGGGACTGCTGCTGGCGCTGCCGCTGGCCGCGCAAAACAGCCGCATCACGCTTACGACGAAGCTCGAGTCCGCGGCGTACGCGGACATCACGCTCGCCGCGCTGCGCGCGTTTGGCGCGAAGGTCGCGGTTTCGGACGGCGTCTACGAGATCCCCGGCGGGCAGGCCTACGCGTCGCCGGGCGAGATTTCGGTCGGCGGCGACTGGTCGAACGCGGCGTTCTTCCTCGCGGCGGGCGCGATCGGCCAACCGGTGCGGGTGACCGGCCTGGACCCCGATTCCGCGCAGGGTGACCGGCGCGTGCTCGACGCGCTGCGCCGCTTCGGCGCGGACGTAACGATGGAGCGCGGCTGCGCCGCCGTTGCACCCGGCAAACTGACCGGCTGCGAACTGGACGTGTCCGAGACGCCGGACCTAGTGCCGGCGCTGGCCGTGGTCGCCGCCAACGCGGAGGGCGAGACGCGCTTTACCAACGCGGCGCGGCTGCGGCTCAAGGAGAGCGACCGCCTGGCCGCCGTGGCATCGCTGATCCACGCGCTCGGCGGCAGCGCGCAGGAATTGCCGGACGAGTTGGTCGTGCGTGGCGGGCAGCTCACGGGCGGCGCGGTCGACAGTTTCCACGACCACCGCATCGCGATGGCGGTGGCCATTGCCGCCGTGCGCTGCGCGGGACCCGTAACGATACTGGACGCGGGCGCGGTCGATAAGTCCTACCCCGCTTTCTTTAAAGATTACGCACGATTGGGAGGGATTGTAAGTGTCGTCTGAGTTTGGAAAAACGCTGCGCGTGACCGTGTTCGGCCAGTCGCACGGCCGCGCCGTCGGCGTGGTCATGGACGGGCTGCCCGCGGGCGAAAGAATCGACCTTGCGGAGCTTGCCGCGTTTCTTGCGCGCCGCAGGCCGGGCCGCTCGCAGCTTGCGACGGCGCGGCAGGAGGCGGACGAACCCGTATTCCTCTCGGGGCATGTGGACGGCAAGACCTGCGGGAGCCCGCTGTGCGCGATCATTGCGAATGCCGACGCGCGCTCCGGCGACTACGCGGAGCTTTTGAGAAAGCCGCGGCCCGGGCACGCGGACTACCCCGCCTTCGCCAAATGGGGCGATCGTGCGGACCTGCGCGGCGGCGGACACTTCTCCGGCCGATTGACGGCGCCGCTGTGCGTCGCGGGCGGCATCGCCAAGCAAGTTTTGGCGCGGCGCGGCGTATCGATCGGCGCGCATCTCGCCGCTGTCGCAGGTATCGAGGACGCGGCGTTCCCGGTGCTGCCCGCGCCGGGGCTGTTCGAATCGGTCGCCAAGAAGCCGTTCCCCGTGCTCGACGACGGCTGCGGCGAGCGCATGCAGGCGGCCATCCTCGCGGCCGCGGCGGACGGCGATTCCGTCGGCGGCGTGATCGAGTGCGCGGCCGTCGGGCTGCCGGCGGGGCTTGGCGCGCCGATGTTCGGCGGCGTCGAAAACAGGCTCGCCGCCGCGCTGTTCGGCATCCCCGCGGTCAAAGGGATCGAGTTCGGCGCGGGCTTTGCCGCGGCGGACCTTCGCGGCTCCGAAAACAACGACCCGTACCGCATGGCCGCCGACGGCCGCGTTGTGACGGAGACGAACCGCGCCGGCGGCGTCCTGGGCGGGCTGACGACCGGCATGCCGCTTGTGCTGCGCGCGGCGATCAAGCCGACGCCGTCCATCTTCCGCGCGCAGAAAACCGTCGATTTGGAACGGATGACGGACGCGGAGCTGACGATAAAAGGGCGGCACGACCCCTGCATCGCGCCGCGCGCGGTGCCCGTTGTGGAGGCGGTGTGCGCCGCAGTACTGCTGGATATTTATTTGGAGGAGCGACCGAAATGGAATTAGATGAAATTCGCAGTCAAATCGACGCCGTGGACGAGCAGCTGCTTCGGCTGTTTGTGGAACGCATGGAGCTTTGCGACCGCGTCGCGGCCTTTAAAAACGAGCACGCGCTGCCGCTGACCAACAAGGCGCGCGAGCGCGAGGTCCTCGCGCGCGTGTCGGCGGAGGCGGGCGTCTGGGAGCCGTACGCGCACCAGCTGTTCACCACGCTGTTCGAGCTGTCCAAGGCGCGCCAGGGCGAGCTTATCACGCTCCCGTCCAAGATACGCGCGCAGGTCGAGAGCGCCATCGAAGCCGCGGAGGAGAGCTTCCCGCGCACGGGCAGCGTCGCCTGCCAGGGCACGGAGGGCTCCAACTCGCAGGCGGCGTGTGACAAGCTTCTGCCGCGCGGCAACATCGTGTACGTGCGGACATTCGGGGCCGTGTTCGACGCCGTGGAGTCGGGCCTATGCAAATTCGGCGTGCTGCCGATTGAGAACAGCGCGAACGGCTCGGTGCGCGCCGTGTACGAGCTGCTGCAGCGCAAGCGCTTCTTCGTCGTGCGCGGCACGAGCCTGTTCATCCGCCATGAGCTCGTTGCAAAGTCGGGCGCGAAGCTCTCCGATATTCGGGAGATTCACTCGCACGAGCAGGCCATCGGCCAGTGCAGCCGGTACCTTGCGGGCCTTGGCGGCAAGGCAACGATCGTTCCCTGCGCCAACACGGCCTTGGCGGCAAAGCTGGTGGCCGAGTCCGCCGGTCCGAACATCGCGGCGATCTGCTCGCGCGCCTGCGCGGAACTCTATGGGCTAGAGACGCTCAAGAACGACATCCAGGACAGCGACAACAACTACACGCGCTTCATCTGCATCGCCAAGGAGCCGGTGATCTACGCGGGCTCGAACCGCATCAGCCTGATCCTCGCCTGCCGGAATAAGCCCGGCGCGCTCAACGAGATTTTGACCAAGCTCGCCGTGCGCGGCGTCAACATGAGCAAGCTCGAGAGCTGCCCGGTCACGGGGCGCAACTTTGAGTTCATGTTCTTCCTCGAACTGGACGCGTCCGTGCGCGAACCGGGCGTGCTGCCGATGCTCGAGGAGCTCGAGCGCACGAGCGGAGGCTTCACCTTCCTCGGCAACTACGCGCTGGTGTGAGCATGGCCACTCGCATCTACGGGCTGGTCGGCCGCGCGCTTGCCCACAGCTATTCCGCGCCGATCCATCGCGAACTGGGCAACGGGGGCTACCGGCTCATCGAGCTTGAGCCGGAGCAGCTCGGCGCGTTCCTTAAGCGCGGCGACATCGGCGGGCTGAACGTCACCATCCCGTATAAGAAGGACGCGATGGCGTACTGCGACGCGCTCGACGAAACGGCGCTTACCGTCGGCTGCGTGAACACGATCGTGCGGCGCGCGGACGGACTGCTGGAGGGTTTCAACACGGACGCGTACGGCCTCGCGTACATGGCCGGGCGCGCGGGCATCCGCTTTGCGGGAAAGAAAACGCTGATATTCGGCAGCGGCGGCGCGTCGCTGACCGCGCAATTTGTCGCAAAGAACGGGGGCAGCCGGGAGATCGTGGTCGTGCCGCGCGGCGGCGCGGACAACTACGGGAACCTGAACCGCCACGCGGACGCGGAGATACTGATCAACGCCACGCCCGTCGGCATGTACCCGCACGCGGGCGCGATGGCCGCCGACCCGGCGCTGTTCCCGAAGTGCGGCGGCGTGCTGGACCTCGTCTACAACCCGCGGCGGACGGCGTTTCTGCTGCGCGCCGAGGAGCTGGGCATCCCGTGCTCGGACGGGCTCCCGATGCTGGTCGCGCAGGCCAAGGCCGCGGAGGAACGCTTTTTCGGCCGCACGATCCCGGAGACGGAGATCGAGCGGATTCTCCGCCTGCTGCGTCGCGACAGGCAGAACATCGTGCTCATCGGCATGCCGGGCAGCGGCAAGAGCACGGTCGGGTGCGCGCTGGCCGAACTGACCGGCAGGACGGCCATCGACCTCGACGAGCAGATCGAACAGGCCGAAGGCCGCTCGATACCGGACATATTCGAAAGCTTCGGCGAGGACGCGTTCCGGCGCATGGAGCGCGAGCAGGCGCAAATATGGGGCATGGAGAGCGGCATCATCCTGGTTGCCGGCGGCGGCATTGTAAAGGATGCAAACAACTACACCGCGCTGCACCAGAACGGGCGCATCTATCAGGTCCTGCGCGACGTCGAGCTGCTCGGCCGCGTCGGGCGGCCGCTTTCCGCACGCGCCGACCTTGCCGAAATGCAGCGCAATCGGCAGCCGCTGTACGAACACTTCCGCGACGCGGCCGTGGAAAACAACACTTCCGCCGAGGCGGCGGCGCGGACCATTTGGGAGGAATACTGTGAAAATTCTGATCGTTAACGGGCCGAACCTGAACCTGCTGGGGCTGCGCGAGCCAGAAATTTACGGCACGAAAACCTACCGGGACCTCGTCGCGATGGTCCGCGCCGAGGCGGAACAACTCGGCGTGGAGACGGAGTTTGTGCAGTCAAACCACGAGGGCGCGCTCGTCGACGCGATCCAGAGCGCCTATGGCACGGCGGACGGCATCGTTCTCAACCCCGCCGCGTACACGCACACGAGCGTCGCGCTGCTCGACGCGCTCAAGGCCGTCGGCGTGCCCGCCGTCGAGGTGCATATCTCCGACCCGGACGCGCGCGAGCCGTTCCGGCGCGTCTCCTATGTCCGCGCCGCCTGCATCGCGACCGTCAAGGGCCGCGGATTGGACGGCTATGTCGAGGCGCTGCGGCTGCTCTGCGGCAAGGGTTGAGGGAGTGCGGCGGGAATGACGAAGAGCGGGCGGCGTTTGCAACTTTTGGGTGATTTGCCGTTTTGTTTCCAATCGTTCCCGCCGAAAAAGTTGGCAAACGGCGGTGCCGGCGCTCGTCGGCCGAGGCTTTCCTTTGGGTGCCCGATATTTGCGTGCGCCAGCGAACTTTGCGTGCATCGGCAGACGATTTTCACCGACACGCTGCCCGATAAAAATAACCCGCACCCTTGAGCAATTTCCATTGAGGCGTGCCGACGGGCGATGTTGTTGAGATGCGCCGCCTACGGCAGAAAAATAAACCCGCGGACAAAGCCGCGGGTTTCAGTCTGTCAAAAAAGTCGCTGCCCAGGGACTTTCTGGTATAATAAAGACATG
>CAZKGE010000098.1:0-3898 GCA_964552065.1 uncultured Oscillospiraceae bacterium
TTTGGCGGTGATTTGGAGGCGGAGCCTCCAACGTACTCCCCGTCCCTCCGTTCCCACCCTTTCCAGAACGCGAAATACCGGGTATAATGCAAAGAGTACCGATCGACGGAGGCAAAGCGATGATCCATCTGTATACGGGCGGCGGCAAGGGCAAGACGACGGCGGCGATGGGGCTGGCGGCGCGCGCGGCGGGATACGAGGGGAACCGCGTGCTGATCGTGCAGTTTATGAAGTGCGGCACGGAGGGTGAGGCAAAAACGCTTGCGGGCGTGCCGAACATCGAGTATATAAAGAATTCGTACCAGCACGGGTTTGTGTTCCAGATGACCGACGAGGAGAAGGCGAAGCTGACGCAAGAGCACAACGAGCACCTGGCGTATGCGGCAAAGCGCGCGCGCGAGGGGAGCGCGTTTCTGATCGTGCTGGACGAGCTGGCGTCGGCGTACGGCGAGAACGTGATCGACCGCGCGGCGGCGGACGCGCTGCTCGACGACCACGGCGAAGCGGAGCTGGTGATTACGGGCCGCAACCCGTGGCCGAACCTTGTCGAGAAGGCGGACTACATCACCGAGATGAAGTGCGTGCGGCACCCGTACGAGACGAAGAAAGCGCCCGCGCGCCGCGGCGTGGAGTACTAGAGGCGGGCGGAGGCGCGCGCCGGTAAGCGCCGGACATCCGGCGCATTGCGTAAAGAGAATCACTGCCAGGAGGGACAAGCATGAAGGTTGCCGTACTGATTCCGTGCTACAACGAGGCGCTGACCGTGGAGCGCGTCGTGACCGCGTTCCGAAAGTCGCTGCCGGACGCGGACGTCTACGTCTACGACAACAACTCGACCGACGGCACCGCGGCGCTGGCAAAGGCGGCCGGCGCGGTCGTGCGGCCGGAGCGCCAGCAGGGCAAGGGCTACGTTGTGCGCACGATGTTCGCCGAGATTGACGCGGACGCGTTCCTCATGGTCGACGGCGACGACACCTACCCCGCCGAGGCCGCGATGGCGCTCGTCGGGCCGGTGCTCGCCGGCCGCGCGGACATGGTCGTCGGCGACCGGCTCTCAAACGGTACCTACGGCGCCGAGAACAAGCGCGCGTTTCACAACTTTGGCAACAACCTCGTGCGCGGCTGCATCAACGCGCTGTTCCACGCCGACATCACGGACGTGATGAGCGGGTACCGCGCGTTCTCCAGGCGGTTTGTCAAAAATTTTCCCGTCATGTCCGGCGGCTTCGAGATCGAGACCGAGCTGACGCTCCACGCGCTCGACAAGCGCTTCCCCCTCGTGCAGGTCGAGATCGACTACCGCGACCGGCCCGAGGGCAGCTTCTCCAAGCTCAACACCGTCAAGGACGGCGCGCGTGTGCTCAAGACGCTGTTCACGATATTCAAGGATTACCGCCCGTTTACGTTCTTTTCGCTGCTCGCGCTCCTGTTCTTCCTGCTCGGCCTCGCCGCCGGCGTCCCCGTGCTCGTCGAGTTTGCGCGCACCGCGTTCATCGAGCACGTGCCGCTCGCCATCCTCGCCAGCGCGCTCGAAATCATGGCGCTGCTGTCGTTTACCTGCGGTATGATGCTCGATACCATCGTCAAGGCCGATAAGCGCAACTACGAGCTGCGGCTTTTGCAGTACCGCTCCGAGCACGAGACAAAGCGGGCCGGAGACGCGGAATAGGGAACGGGGAACGGGTACGTTGGGGACTCCGTCCCCAAGCCCCTGCCAAAGGGACACGTCCCTTTGGAAACCCAAGGAAGCTCCGCTGAACTGCTTGAGGTCCCAAAGTTCGTGGATCCTAAAAAGCCTAAATCAAAAAGCAGCCTTTAAAGGCTGCTTTTTAGTTTAGTTTTAAGGGAATAAGCAAGGGCGTCAAACATCGTGTTCGGGTCGCAGGGTTTCCAAAGGGCCCTCGGCCCTTTGGCGGAGGTTTGGAGGCGGAGCCTCCAACGTTCCCCTTTAAACCGCCCCCGCTACATCTCCAAACTTGCGGCCGTGCGCGGGAACGGCAGCACGTCGCGGATGTTGGCCATGCCGGTGACGTACATCAGCATGCGTTCAAAGCCGAGGCCGAAGCCGGCGTGCTTAACGCCGCCGTAGCGCCTCAGGTCGAGGTACCAGCCGTACTGGCTCATGTCCATATTGCGCTCGGCGATGCGGTTAAGGAGCACGTCGTAGCGCTCCTCGCGCTGGCTGCCGCCGATGATCTCGCCGACGCCGGGCACGAGCAGGTCGGAGGCGGCGACGGTTTTCCCGTCGTCGTTCAGCCGCATATAGAACGCCTTGACGTCCTTGGGGTAGTCGGTCACGAACACGGGCCGGCCGAATATCTGCTCGGTGAGGTAGCGTTCGTGCTCGGTCTGCAGCTCGAGGCCCCACTCGACGGGGTATTTAAATTCCGCGCCGGACGCGCGCAGCTTCTCCACGGCCTCGGTGTAGCTGATGCGCACGAAGTCGTTCTTGACGACGTTGTCGAGGCGCTCGAGGAGGCCGGGGTCGACGAACTTGTTGAAGAACGCCATCTCGGCGGGGCAGCGGGCCAGCACGGCGGAGATGATCGATTTTACCATCGCCTCGGCGATGTCGAGGTCGGCGGCGAGGTCGCAGAACGCCATCTCGGGCTCGATCATCCAGAACTCGGCGGCGTGGCGCGCGGTGAAGCTGTTCTCGGCGCGGAACGTCGGCCCGAACGTGTAGATGTCCCCGAACGCGAGCGCGAAGGCCTCGCCGTAGAGCTGGCCGGACACGGTCAGGTTGACGGGCTTTCCAAAAAAGTCCTGCGCATAGTCGATCTCGCCCGCGGGCGTTTTCGGCGGGTCTAAAAGCGGCAGCGTCGTGACCTGGAAGGTCTCGCCCGCACCCTCGCAGTCCGAGCCGGTCAAAATCGGCGTGTGCACGTAGACAAAGCCGCGCGTCTGAAAGAACTCGTGCACGGCGGCGGCGAGCACGCTGCGCACGCGGAACGTCGCCTGAAACGTGTTCGCGCGCGGGCGAAGATGCTGGATCGTGCGCAGGTACTCCAGCGTATGGCGCTTCTTCTGCAGCGGGTAGTCCGGCGGGCAGACGCCCTCAAGCGCGATATCGTCGGCCGCGATTTCGAACGGCTGCGGCGCGTCGGGGGTCAGCACGAGCTTGCCGGACACGGAGACCGCGCAGCCGGTCGAGAGCAGCGCGCCGAAATTTTTTTCGTCGCACGGGTAGACGATCTGCACCGGCGTAAAGCAGGAGCCGTCGACAAGCTCGATGAAGCCGAGCGTCTTGCCCTCGCGGCAGGTGCGGACCCAGCCGCAGACCGAAATCTGCCCCTCGAATTTGGCAGGCGCCGCCTGCACGTCCCGTAACTTGACCATACGCGTTCCTCGCTGTTTCAATGAATTTCAAGTAGTATAGCATATTTTCCCGCCGTTGGTGAAAAAAAAGAAAAAATCGTGCGGCGCCATGGCGCAGCTTAGCGGGGGCATGCTATAATACGAACATGAGCGACGGATTTTATTTGATTTTGTTGCTGCTCGTCATGGTTGTGTCCATGCTCGCGCAGGGTAAGGTGCAGCGGACGTTCGCGCGGTACGCGGAGATGCCGACGGAAAGGGGCATTCCCGCCAGCCAAGTTGCGCGCGAGCTATTGACGCAGCACGACAGCGGCGTGGAGCTGACGCAGGTGTCGGGCATGCTGACGGACCATTTTGACCCCAAGACCGGCATCGTGGGCCTGTCGGAACAGGTGTACGGCTCGCCGTCGGTCGCGGCGGTCGCGGTCGCGGCGCACGAGATCGGCCACGTGATGCAGTACCAGGAGGGGTATTTCCCGATCCGGCTGCGCAACGCCGTGCTGCCGGTCGCGGCGATCGGCTCGCAGGCCGCGCCGTGGATCGTGCTGGCGGGGCTGTTCTTCGGCAACGGCACGCTCGC
>CAZKGE010000098.1:3998-7710 GCA_964552065.1 uncultured Oscillospiraceae bacterium
GCGCATGTAGGCGGCGCGCCGATTCTCAACCGCCTTGGGTTGGAGATGCGGTCGAAGGAGGAACAGTACCATGAACAACAATCGTGGGGTGCAAACCATCGGTTGCGAAGTGACTAGCTGTCGCTTCAACAAGCAGGGTGATGAATGCGATTTACCTCAAATTCAGGTCAAGCCCTGTTGCGACTGCCACACGGGCGATAGCCACGAGACGCTTTGCGCTTCGTACTTAGCCAAGTGACGGAAACGGAAATCCTTCAAAAAAGAGACGGGCGGATGCTTGCATCCGCCCGCTTCTTTTAAGCAATCGTTTCTTGACGAGCGCGCGCCCGGCACACGGCCGGCGCGCGGTTAAGCGCTATTCATCCGCAAGCTTGCCAAGCTTTTTGTAAAGAATGCGCAGCTTTTGCAGAAATGTTCTTTGCGGCCGCTGAATCTGGCGGCTGCCACTGTGCTCGACGGCCGTCCAAAAAGGATTATCGTGGCTGTACAGCGGCGTTTTGTCATATTCAAACCGATTTTTCCAGACGGCATAGGCGAAGCTCAATTGGTCGCGGCGGCTGCCGCTGCGGATCTCCGCCCACCAGGACTCCATCACCCGGACCACATCGGGATCATGATGCCGGCGGAACAGCACGTTGGCACAAATCAGCCCAGCGTGCGAGGGAAAGCCCTCGAGCCGGTAGCGGCGGAGCTGCGCGTTGACGACGGCCGGCTCATCCAAATGATACGCCAGCACGATATCCGCCTCCGCATAGATGCAGTCGCGTTCGGGATGACGCTGGCAGAGCATGGGCCGCTCGCCGGCGTAGCGCGCGAGGTATTCGCGCAAGCTTGCTTTGATCTGCAGATTGCCGTCGACATAGATGCTGAACGCGTACTCCGGAAACAGCAGGTGCGGCAACAGCTTGTGGCGACGGGAAAGACGGACCGGGTCCAGGCCTTCTTCGTTCTGAACCGGCCGAAACTGCCAGACGCCGGAATATGCCGGCGGCGGCGAATCGGTAAAGCAGATATAATCGCAGTTTGCATCGATCACCCGCGGTTCGAGAACCGCGTCATATTGTCCCGTAATGACCGTGTAAACGACGAGCTTTGATATGCGGAGCGCATCGGTCAAATCCTGCATATTTACATTATATAGAAAGGGCTTTTACGGCGCAAGCATGTCTTTTGCGGCCGGGCCAATACGGCTATCTGGGCAGAAAATCCTCTCTTTCTTCTAAAATATATATACAGCGCGCCCGATCTATGGTATACTGATCTGGTTTACGATTGGGGGAGCAGGATGCAGATCACCGAAGTCCGGCTACAGGGCTTCCGCAACTATGCGTCGGCCCGGATCGCCCCCGCCCCGGGGCTGAACGTGCTCGTCGGCGAAAACGCCGCGGGCAAAACGAACGTGCTGGAAGCGGTTTTTCTGTGCGCGCTCGGGCGAAGCCACCGCACGCCGCGCGACGCGGAGCTGATCAACTGCTGTGCGGACGCGGCGCTCGTCGGGCTCGCGCTGACCACGACGGGCGGCACGCGCGACGTACAGGTCCGCCTGCCGCGCGGCGAGCGGAAGCGCATCAGCGTCGACGGCACGCAGCTCTCGCGCTCGGGCGAGCTGATGGGCTGCCTCAACGCGGTGCTGTTCGCGCCCGAGGACATGGCGCTCGTCAAGGACGGGCCGGGCGAGCGCAGGCGGTTTTTGGACATGGAGCTGTCGCAGCAAAAGCCCGCGTACTATTATAAGCTCCAGCAGTACAACCTCGCGCTGCGGCAGCGCAACGCGCTCCTTCGCCAGGCCGACCGGCCGCCCGCGAGCGCGCTGGAGCCCTGGGAGGAGCAGCTTGCCCGGCTCGGCGCGTCGATCATGGCGTCGCGCGCATCGCTCGTGACGGAGCTCGCCGCGCTCGCGCGGGAAAAGCATCTCGCGCTCTCCGGCGGCAAGGAGACGCTCTTTGCCGCGTACCGGCCGAACGTCGCGCTGGAACCGGACGAGACGGCCGGGGACGTGATCCTGCGGCGGCTGATTTTTGAGCGCGAGCGCGACTTTATCCGCGGCAGCACGGGCGCGGGCCCGCACCGCGACGACATGGAGCTATTGCTCGACGGCGCGGACGTGCGCGTGTACGGCTCGCAGGGGCAGCAGCGCACGGTCGTGCTGAGCCTGAAATTGTCGGAATTGGAAATACTTAGAAGGGCGCGCGGAGAGCCGCCGGTGCTGCTGCTCGACGACGTGTTCTCGGAGCTTGACCGCGAGCGGCAGCGCATGCTGCTTGCGGCGTGCCAGGGGTGCCAGACGTTCATCACGTGCACGCACCTTGAGGAGGTCGCGGAAGCGGGGGCTGCCGGCATGCGCGTATACGACGTCCGCGGCGGCGGGATTACGGAGGCGTAGATGTTGCTGCATCTGGGCGGGGACACGGCGATCCCGCTTGATAAACTTATCATGGTGCTCAACGCGGCCGGCATGCAGCCGCGCACGCGCGCGTACATCGACCTGGCCGTGCGCGAACGGCGGTACGAGCCCTGCGCGGGCAGGCCGAAGTCGTACGCCGTCGTGCTCGAGCGCGGGCGCGAGATCGTGCACGCTTCCCCGATTGCGTCGACTACGCTCGAGAAGCGCTGGCGCGACGAGATTTCGCACCGCGTCCTGTTCGAGGCGGCGGTGCTGACCACCGAGCCGCGCGATACGATATAGACTGGGTAAAGGAACGATACGATGGAATTACACGAACAGCAAACCTATGACGCTTCCCAGATACAGGTCCTGGAGGGGCTGGAGGCCGTGCGCCGCCGCCCGGGCATGTACATCGGCTCGACGGATCAGCGCGGGCTGCATCACCTTGTGACGGAGGTCGTCGACAACTCGATCGACGAGGCGCTGGCGGGCTACTGCTCGCACATCGAGGTGACCGTCCACGCGGATGAGTCCGTCACGGTCTGCGATAACGGCCGCGGCATTCCCGTGGGCCTGCACGAAAAGACCGGCAAGGACGCGCTGACCGTGTCGCTGACCATGCTGCACGCAGGCGGCAAGTTCGGCGGCGGCGGGTACAAGGTCTCCGGCGGGCTGCACGGCGTGGGCGTGTCGTGCGTCAACGCGCTCTCCTCCCGGCTCCGCGCCGAGGTGCACCGCGACGGGCACGTGTACGTGCAGGAGTTTATGCGCGGCGAACCGCTGTGCAATGTGCACATCGAGCGCGACATTCCGGAGGACGACACCGGTACGTTCATCACGTTCCTGCCGGACGATACGGTCTTCGACGAGGTGAACTTCAACTTCGACACGATGCTCGCGCGCTTCCGCGAGCTGGCCTTCCTCAACGCTGGCATCCGCATCACGGCGACCGACGAGCGCGTCGATCCCGTGCGGACCAAGTCGTTCTGCTACGAGGGCGGCATCGTGTCGTTCGTCAAGCACCTCAACAAAAACAAGGAGGCGCTGCATCCCGAGCCGGTCTATTTCACGGCCAACCGCTTCGAGGACGGTGCGGAGACCGCGTCCGTCGAGGTCGCGATGCAGTACAACGACGGCTATAACGAGAATATCTTCACGTTCGCGAACAACATCGCCACCATCGAGGGCGGCGCGCACCTGGTTGGATTCAAGGCCGCCATGACGCGCGTGGTCAACGACTACGCCAAGAAGGGCGGTCTGCTCAAGAGCGCGGACCAGTCGCTCTCCGGCGAGGACATCCGCGAGGGGCTGACCGCGATCGTGTCC
>CAZKGE010000099.1:0-7700 GCA_964552065.1 uncultured Oscillospiraceae bacterium
CGGCCAGCTTGTACACGCCGCCGAGCGCGGGGCTGTCGTCGCCGGTGATCAGCTTCGTGCCCACGCCCCACATGTCGATGCGGCAGCCCTGGGCCTTCAGGTCCTGGATGACCGTTTCGTCTAGGTCGCTGGACGCGCAGATGCGCGCTTTGGGGAAACCCGCGGCGTCGAGCATCTCTCGCGCTTCCTTGGACAGGTACGCAAGGTCGCCGCTGTCGAGCCGGATGCCGAAGGGCTCGAAGCCTTTTTCGCGCAGCTCGTGGAACACGGTGATCGCGTTCGGTACGCCGCTGCCGAGCGTGTCGTAGGTGTCCACAAGCAGCAGGCAGGCGGCGGGGAACACCTCGGCATACGCGCGGAACGCCGTGAGCTCGTCCGGAAAGCTCATAACCCAGCTGTGGGCGTGCGTGCCGCTGATCGGGATGTGGAACAGTTGCCCTGCGAGCACGTTGCTCGTGGAGCCGCAGCCGCCGATGACCGCGGCGCGCGCGCCGTAGATGCCCGCGTCCGGCCCCTGCGCGCGGCGCAGGCCGAACTCGAGCACCGGATCGCCCTTTGCGGCGTAGCAGACGCGGCTGGCCTTGCTGGCGATCAGCGTCTGGTGGTTGACGAGCGTTAAAAGCGCGGTTTCGATAAGCTGCGCCTGGATGATCGGCGCTTTCACGCGCACGAGCGGCTCATAGGGAAACACGACCGTGCCCTCCGGCATGGCGTAGATTTCGCCGGTGAACGTCAATCGCGATAAATACTCCAAAAACGGTTCGTCGAATGTGTGGAGCGAGCGCAGATAGGCGAGCGCGTCGTCGTCGAAGTGTAGGTGGTTGATGTAGTCGGCGAGGCTTTCGACGCCGGCCATGACGGCGTAGGCGATGTTTTCGCGCGGCCGGAAGAACATGTCGAAGATGGCCTCGTTCTCCGTCATGCCCTTCTTGAAGTAGCCGTACATCATGGTGAGCTCGTAGAAGTCGGTCAGCATGGTTAAGTTGCGCATGTGTCCCCCTCCGAATGACCCTGAATTGGCTCCATTATACCGCATCCGGCAGGAAGAAAAAAGAAAGAAACGTGGACGAATTATGAATAATAGAGGTCTGGGGACACGTACGTCAGCCCCTCGACGGCCCGGTAGACGTCCTCGAAGGCCACCACGCGGTCTACCAGATTGCCGCCGGCGTCGTAATAGTTCTTGTAGGTGCGCGACGTCTTGCCCTGGCGCGACTCGCGCTCGACGACGCGCGTTTCGGCGGGCAGACTCTCGTCGAGCTGGACAAGCGCGGACGGCGCGGGCGTGGTGCTTGTGCATTCCGACGTGACCTTGATCGTCCGGCCGTCCGGCAGAGGCGCGCCGTAGATCGACACCGTCACGGTCATGTCGTTCGTGCTCGCAAACGCGGCCAGGTAAAGCGGCGCCTCGGAGGAGTTTTTGAAGCGGAAGTTCTTGCCGCCCGTGCTGATCGTCGCGTCGCGGCCGATGCCGACATAGCTCATCGGCCAGGAATGCGGGGAGCGCTCAATAATTTCGAGGTCCGCCATCATCACGGCGTTGAACAGCGTGCTGGAGACCTGGCAGACGCCGCCGCCGTATTCCGGCACATAGGTTCCGTTGACGATGCCGGGCGCCTCCTTCCAGCCGTTCTCCGCGTTGCGGTCGCCGAGCACCGCGTTGCAGTCGAACGTTTCCCCGGGCTGCAGCACGGTGCCGTGGATTAAGCGCGCGGCCTTGACGATGTTGTGGACGCGTTTCTCGTTGTTCTGCGGCGATTTGTTGAACGAGGTCGTGAACGTGGCGACGAGCTGGCGGCTGCCCTGCACGTCCGCGAGCGTGACGGCGGCGGGGACGGAGATGAACGGGACTGCGATCTCGCACGAGGCTTTCCGCTCGATTGCGGCAAGCAGCGCGGTTTTGAGCGCGCTCTCGTCGACGCGCCGCCCGGGCGTTTCCGCCGTGTACACGAACGGCTCCGCGGCGGTAAAGTCGATTTCGACCGCGGCGTCGCTTGCGGGTGCGTCGAACGACGCGCCGAGCGCGCGCACGGCCTCGTCGAGCGCCACCTCGTCGACCGTCCAGCGCGTATGGAACGCGCGGCCGGAATCGCGGCGGTTCAGCGCGGCCGCACGTTCCACGGTCTCGCCGGCCGCGGCGCGCACGCCGAGCGCGGAAGCGGACAGCTTGACGAGCTGCTCGCCCGCGCGGAGCAGGAATACGGTCTGTTCGATGAGGGCGGCGTCCACGGCCGTGACGGCGGCGTGCGCTTTTTTTACGGACATGCGGGATACGTCAAGCCCGTTGATTGTGACATTCTTCCCGATGCGGCCGCCGCATCCGGGAAAAAGGAGAATACCAATCATACACCCAATCAAACAAATGCGTTTCATCGGGTGTATTGTGTGCGGGTAAGCTTCGGTTTATTATGTCAAATCGGAAACGAACGCGCTGGCGCCGCGCTGTCCGGACTTGGCCAGATACATATTTTGATCGGCTTTTGACAGGAACGCATCGATGGAGCGCGTATCGGGATCGCCGTACCGCGCCGAACCCATGCTGAACGAAAGGCGGTACGGCGCTTTTTTGCTTTCGTTAAACTCGTCGACGCGGCGGTTGATGTCGGCCATGACCTCGTCGACGCCTTCGCGGCTGTCGCGCTGCAACAGGATGATGAACTCGTCGCCGCCCATGCGCGCGAGGAAATCGCTCTTGCCGCTGCAGGCGGCCTTTAGGATGTCGGCCGCCTGCACGAGGGCGGCGTCTCCGGCGGCGTGGCCGAAGGAGTCGTTGATGCCCTTGAAATGGTCGACGTCCAGTATGATCGCGTACAGCTGCGCGCCGTTTTGCAGCATGGCGGTGCGGCTCTCAAGGTGGCGGTTCATGCGCCGCCTGTTGTTGATGCCGGTCAGCGCGTCCGCCGAGATCTGCCGGTTCTGGATGTTGATGAATATCATCAGCAGCGAGAATACCGCGCAGATGGGGATCAGCGACACGCCGTAAAACATGTATTGCACGATCGTACCGACAAACGGCGGGATCGGGAACGCGGCGATCAGATAGTATTCGCGTTTCTCGGCTTTTGATTGCGCGGTCCGGGCTTTTTTCAGCGCGAGAAACGAGGCGTAGACCAGATAGAACAGCACGAGTATCAAAACCAGCATGAACAGCTTGCCGCGGCCGTATACGTTTTCCTGGCTGACGGTGAACGCCCAGCCGGTGTAGCAGCTGGCGACGGTGGCCAGTACGCAGATGGCGACCGGAATCGAGTAGAAGTACAGCCGCCGTTTGAGCGTCCGCATGTTGCGGTGCAGCATGTAGTCGCTGTAGAGCAGCCAAAGAAAGCCGCTGGCCGGAAGCGCCAGGAACGAGACGGCGGAGGAGATGATGTTCAAAAACCGTCCGCCGGGGTACGTCGTTTTGTCAAAAACCCACATGCCGGTGTCGGCCAGTATGCTGACGGCCGCGAATATCAAAATCCAGTTGAACAGCCGCTCGTCCAGCGAGGCCGTCCCGAACTGATTGCGCGACATAAACAGCAGAAGCAAAATGGCGAGCCCCAGCAGATTGATCTCAATATACAGGAACAGCATGAACGTATCCCCTTACAGCTTACAGCATGGGTCCAAACGCGAGCCGATAACAATTACATAGTAACATATCAAAACGAAAAAAGGGAGAACAAACATCCGTTATATGGCGGTATTTTGGCGAAAAGGTCGAAAAAATTCTTATTTTTGCGCAGTTTTGCATAATACCAGCCGTTTCTGGCGATCGCTCGTCAAAAAATTATTGCCATCATACCACGGAATCGCGGCCGCGGCAATGGAAACGGTCAAATCGCGGCGTATATGGCGGAGGGGTCCCGGCCTCGTCATGGCCGAAAACGGCCAAGCCGCGTGAATCCCGTGAATATGATGTTAAAGGGATTGTTTTCACGGCCGTCCGGCTGTATCCTTATAGGCAGGCGGAAAAGCGCCATGCCGGCGTTTTGCCCCGCGGTTTTGCGGCGGCGCCGAATCAGTCCGGCCGGCATCGGAAAGGCGGTGTTCTATGGGCAGCACGATCGATCTGCATATGCATTCGTGTTACAGCGACGACGGGGAGTTTACGCCGGCGGAACTGGTCGGGCGCAGCGCGGCGCGCGGCGTCCGGATCATGGCGATCTCGGACCACAACTGTGTGCGCGCAAACGCGGAGGGAATGAGGGCAGCCCGCCAGGCGGGCATCGTCTACATTCCCGCCGTCGAGATCGATTGTACGTTTCGCGGCATCAACCTGCATGTGCTGGGCTATGGCATCGACGCCGCCAGCCCGGACTTTGCCGCGCTCGAGGCCGACATTGCAAAATCGAGCGCCGCGGCGTCGAAAAAAAGTCTGGATGCTACACGAAAGATTGGCTTTGCGATCGACGAAAGGGAGCTTGCCGCCGTGGCCGGCAGCGCGCATCGGGAGGACATCTGGACGGGCGAGATGTTCGCGGAGGTGCTGCTGAATAGGGCGGAGTACCGGGACCATCCGCTCCTCAAGCCTTACCGCCCAGGCGGGACGCGCGACGACAACCCGTACGTGAATTTTTACTGGGATTTCTATGCGCAGGGAAAGCCGTGCTATGTCGAGATCCGGTTTCCGACGCTTGAATGCGCGATCGGCACGATCCGCGCAAACGGCGGCAAGGCCGTGCTGGCGCATCCGGGCGTAAACCTGAAGGACCGCGGGGAGGAGATTCTCGACGCCATTGCCGACGCGGGCATCGACGGGATCGAGGCGTTCAGCAGCTATCATTCCGCAAAGCAGGCGCTGTATTTTTATCAAAAGGCGAAGGACCGCGGCCTGATTGCCACCTGCGGCAGCGACTTCCACGGCAAGATCAAGCCCGCGATCAGCCCGGGCCAGCATGGCGCGCCGGTGCCGGATGAAACGATCGAGGCGAATCTGGCGGCGCTGCTGGAGCGGGCGGGCGTTTGACGCGAGTGGCGATCCTTTAAGGAATAGAAAAGCGAAAGAACAGCGCCACAGGGCGTTGTTTTTTATGCCGAATGCGCCGTTTCGATGTAAGTCGACAGTTTATGCCGTTCAAAAGCAATGTACATGATGCTTAGCGGTTGATACAGTAGATGCAGGGGGAACCGGGCCGCCGCCTCTCTTTGTATTTCACAAAACGCCCGCGGCAGCGGCGGGTAAAGCCGGGCGAGCGAACGCGCGGATGCAAACAAAATATGAACGAGCGGTGTACTTTTCCAGATTTGGGTTGGGCTGCGGATAAGCGGTATGATATGATATAATAAAATAACCGTTTTGCAGCAATCAGATCATCACTTTGTGCAGGTTGCGGCCAGCCCAAGCCGCGTAAAGCATATCATCCGTCGCTTGTTGGACTGTAAGCGGGCAAACTTTCCGCTTTTCCTGATAATCCCGAACAGGGGAGTGTATATTGCGCGGGAAACCCGGCCCGCCGGCAAAAGATTTTGTCCTAGTGCGCTTTTAGCATGGCGCGGCGCCGGGCAGTCTTGATTCTGTACGTTTGGAAGGGTTCTGTATGCTGAAGTTTGAAGATGTTTCCATGTCCTATGACGGAGCGCACGAGGTGCTGAAGAGCGTCAGCCTCGAGATTCCGGAGGGGCGGCTCGCCGTGCTCATCGGGCCGTCGGGCTGCGGCAAAACCACGATGCTCCAGCTGATCAACCGCCTGATCAACCCCGCAAGCGGCAGAATCTCCATCGACGGCGTCGATATCCGCTCCATAGACCCCGTAGAGCTGCGCAGGGGCATCGGCTACGTCATACAGGAGATCGGCCTGTTTCCGCATATGACGATCGAGCAGAACATAGAGACCGTGCCGAGGCTCTTAAAATGGCCCGAGGAGAAGCGCAGAAAACGGACGCGCGAGCTGCTGCAGCTCGTGGACATGGACGAGCAGTACCTCAAGCGCTACCCGTCCAGTTTAAGCGGCGGCCAGCAGCAGCGGATCGGGCTGCTTCGCGCGCTTGCGGCCGAGCCGCCCGTCATACTGATGGACGAGCCGTTCGGGGCGCTGGACCCCATCACCCGGGAAGCGCTGCAGGACGAGATCAAGCGGCTGCAGAGCAAGCTGAAAAAGACGATCGTGTTTGTCACGCACGATATGGACGAGGCGATCAAGCTCGCCGACATCATTATCCTGATGAAGGACGGCGCGGTGGTTCAGATCGCGTCGCCGGAGGAGCTTCTGTCCGATCCGGCAAACGAATTTGTGGAACACTTTATCGGCAAGCACCGCCTGTACAACGGCAGGATCGATACCGTGCAGGACGTGATGTACGCGGACCCGCTCACCGTGTCGCTGGATATGGGTTTGGCGCAGGGCATCGCGCTGATGGAACACCGGCGGGTCAGCTCCCTTCTGGTCGTGGACGGCGAGAGCAGGCTGCTGGGCTCGGTCGGAATCGAGGAGATCACCAAGGCGGCCAAGCCCGGGCTCTCGATCCGGGACCTTGCGATTCAGCCCATGCCCAGGGTGCTGCGCAGCGCGCCGGCCAAGGACGCGTTCGACCTGCTGGTGGGCCAGCGGCTGGACGTGCTCGCCGTTGTGGACCAGGACGGCCATGTGGAGGGCGTCGTCACCAAGACGAGCATGGTGAAATCCCTGGCGCACGCGGTGTGGAAGGAGGAGCCCCGTGGGTGACTTTTTCGGGATTCTGGCGGAAAAACCGGAAATGGTGCTTACGGCCATCGGTCAGCACGTGCTGATCAGCCTGACCGCCGTACTCCTGGGCGTCGCGGCGGCGGTTCCGGCCGGCATCTTGCTGACGCGGCGGCCGAGGATCGCCTCGGTGGTGCTGGCCGTGTTCGGGGTCGTTAACACCATACCGAGCCTTGTGCTGCTGGGCGTCGCCATGATCGCGTTGGGGTTGGGGTTTGTGCCCGCCGTGGCGGTGCTCTTCGTATATTCGCTGCTGCCGATCATGCGCAACATCTACACCGGCATCCGGGGCGTGGACGGTAAATACATCAAGGCGGCCCGCGGCATGGGCATGAGCCGCATGCAGATCCTCCAACGAATTCAGATACCCCTCGCGCTGCCCGTAATCATCGCGGGAATCCGGCTCTCGGCCATCTACATTATCAGCTGGGCGACGCTGTCGGCATTCATCGGCGCGGGCGGGCTGGGTGACCTGATCTGGATGGGGCTGCAGTCCTTCCATTACGGCATGGTGCTGGCCGGCGCGATTCCGGCCACGCTGCTGGCGCTTGCCACGAGCTTTCTGCTTTCCTGGGCTGAAAAAGCGGCGACCAGGCACATGTTTCGGGCAAAGGGGGCGAGGAGTTGAGGCTGAACCAGGTATTGAGCGCGCTGCTGACCCATCTTGAGATCACGTTCCTGGGCGTGTCGCTTTCCTGCGCGATCGGTATCCCAGCGGCTTCGCTGCTTAGAAAATCCCCCCGGGCGGCGCGGAGCGTATTGGCCGCCGTGGACGTGATCCAGACGGTGCCAACGCTCGCCATGCTGACGTTTATGATGCTCATATTCGGGCTCAACAACACGACCGTGATCGCCGCCATCGTGCTGTATTCGCTGTTTCCCGTTGTGCGCAATACCTATGCCGGCATGGCGGGCGTGGAGCGGGGGATCATCCGGGCCGGGAAGGGCAGCGGCATGACCGAGCTGCAGATATATACCAAGCTCGAGCTGCCCCTCGCGCTGCCGGTGATCCTCTCGGGCATCCGGCTCGCGCTCGTC
>CAZKGE010000100.1:0-7457 GCA_964552065.1 uncultured Oscillospiraceae bacterium
CCACGGCCTCGTTTTCCCCGCTCTCCAGCATAGCGTTCTTCAGCTTTTTATCGTCCTCCGGGAAATTCAGCACGTTGCGCGCGACAAGGGCCGCGTCTATTTCGGTAAACGAGCCCTCGTCGCAGATAATAGCCAGCCGCTTCCTGGCGTTGATTCGGAAGTGATAGCGGCAGTACGGGCAGGTGTTCAGCGTATCGATCAGCTCGCAGGACGAGAGCTGCTTTTTGCATCTGGGGCAGGCCACGGCCGGCTCGTCCGGAACGGTGTCGACGAGGACCTTCTGCATCCTCGCCTGCCCCTCGAGCGGGTTCTTCGGTGTTTTAAATCGCATGTCGTTCCCCCGTTACGGCAAAAGGGCCGAAAGATAGTCCGTCGTGTACGCGCCGCCCGCGAATTCGTCGCTGGAGAGGATCTCGATCTGAAAGTCGGCGTTGTGCTCCACGCCCTCTAGAATAAACTCGCAGAGCGCGGCCTTCATCTTGCGGATGGCCTCGTCGCGCGTTTTGGCGAGCACGATGAGCTTGCCGATGAGCGAATCGTAGAACGGCGAGATCGTATAGCCGTCGTAGACCGCCGTGTCGAAGCGCACCCAGGGCCCGCCGGGGATGTGCAGCATGCCGATCCTGCCCGCCGACGTCCGGAAGTTCTGGTACGGGTCCTCGGCGTTGATGCGGCACTCGATCGCGTGGCCGCTAAAGACGATATCGCTCTGGCTAAATTCGAGCGGCAGCCCGGCGGCGATGCGGATCTGCCACTTGACAAGGTCGATCCAGGTCACCATCTCCGTGACCGGATGCTCGACCTGCAACCGCGTGTTCATCTCCATAAAATAGAACTGATTTTTGTTGTCGTACAGGTACTCCACGGTGCCCGCGCCGCGGTAATCGGCGGCCTTGGCCGCCGCGATCGTGGCTTCGATCATGCGCGAGCGCACGCTTTCCGGCAGCGCCGCGGGACTTTCCTCGATGAGCTTTTGGTTCTTGCGCTGCGTCGAGCAGTCCCGGTCCCCCAAACACACCACGTTGCCGTGATGGTCGGCAAGGACCTGCATCTCGATATGTTTGACGGCGCTTAGGTACTTTTCGAGGTACAGCGAGCCGTCGCCGAACGCCGCGAGCGCTTCGGCAGAGGCGGCATTGAACTGCTTTTCAAAGCATCCCGCCTCCATGACCAATCGGATGCCGCGCCCGCCGCCGCCCGCGCAGGCCTTGATTAAAAGCGGAAACCCGATTTTTTCGGCCTCCGCCCTCGCCTGATCCAAACTTTTCACGAGGTCGCAGCCCGGGATCACGGGCACGCCGGCCTGTTTCATGGTCTGCTTGGCCATGTTTTTGTCGCCCATCTTCGCGATGGTTTCGGGCGTCGGGCCGATGAACGCGACGCCGTGCTCGCGGCAGAGCGCGGCGAACGCCGGGTTCTCCGAAAGAAACCCGTAGCCCGGGTGGATCGCCTCGGCCTTGGACGCGATGGCCGCGGACAGCACCGCGTTCATGTTGAGATAGCTCTCCTTCGCCTGCGGGCCGCCGATGCAGTAGCTCTCGTCGGCGAGGTTTACGTGCAGCGCCTGCTTGTCCGCCTCGGAGAATACCGCGACCGTCGAAATGCCCATTTCACGGCACGCGCGGATCACCCGCACCGCAATCTCGCCGCGGTTGGCGATGAGTATTTTCGTAAACATGCCTATTCTCCCATCACGGCAAACGACAGCTCCGCGCTCACGCAGAGCGCATCACCGACATACCCGCAGCTCCGGACAAAATAAAACGGGTGCTTCTGCCGCAGCAGCTCGCTCTTGAGCACGATCGTGTCGCCCGGCAGCACTTTACGCCGGAACCGCACGCGCTCCATGCCCGTAAAATACGGGATGAACGCCCCGTCCCGGGGCTTGATCAAAAGGCACGCGGACTGCCCCAGCATCTCGCAGAGGATCACGCCCGGCACGACCGGGTTGCCGGGGAAATGCCCCCGCAGGAAAAACTCGTCGCCGCGGACGGTGTACGACCCCACGGACGCGCCGTCCTCGAGCGCCACCTCGTCCAGCAGCAGCATGGGTTCGCGGTGCGGGAGTATGTTCATGATCTCGGCCCTGTTCATGCGCTTCACCTCAGTACATCTTAAAGAGTACCTGCCCGAACTCGGCGATCTCGCCGTTTCGGATGCAGACGTCCACGATCTCCCCGTCCGCCTCGGCGGTGATCTCGTTGAGCAGCTTCATCGACTCGATGATGCAGAGCGTATCGCCCCTTTTAATTTTGCTGCCGATGGCGACAAAGGGCGTGCTATCCGGCGACGGCGCGGAATAGAACACGCCCACCATGGGGGACTTGACCTCAATCAAGCTGTTGAAGTTGACGGTGCGCTCGTCGCCGGCGGTCACCGCCGCGGCGGCGCTTTCCGCGGCCGCGGCCTGGGCCGGGAGCGGGGCCGCCGGTTGCGCCGCCGCCTCAAGCCGGACCGTCTCGCCATCCTTACTGACCTCCACGCGCGAGAGGCCGAACTGCTGCAAAATCTGGGCAAGCGCCCGCACGTTTTCGATGTTCATGCGATTCCCTCACTCTTCCTCAGCAATATGCCCGCGTTGTGCCCGCCGAAGCCCAGCGAGAGCGAGAGAGCCTTGTCGATGCGGCAGCGCCGCGCGACATTTACCACATAGTCGAGGTCGCAGTCCGGGTCGGGCTCGCGGTAGCCGATGGTGGGCGGCGCGACGCCGGTCTCGAGCGCCTTGACCGACAGGATCGCCTCCACGCCCCCGGCCGCGCCGAGCATGTGGCCCGTCATGGATTTTGTGGAGCTGACGGGGATTTTGTAGGCAAGCTCGCCGAATGCCTTCTTGAGCGCCAGCGTCTCGGCCTTGTCGTTTAACGGCGTGGACGTCCCGTGCAGGTTGCAGTAGAGCCCCTCGTCGGCAGTAACGCCCGCTTCCTCGAGCGCGAGGGTAATCATCCTCGCGCTGCCCGCGGCCTCGGGATGCGGCGCGGTCATGTGATAGGCGTCGCAGGTATTGCCGTAGCCCGCGATTTCGCAGTAAATCTTCGCGCCACGCGCCCTGGCCCGCTCGTATTCCTCGAGCACGATCACGCCCGCGCCCTCGCCCATGACGAAGCCGTTCCGGCGGCGGTCGAAGGGGATCGAGCAGCTGTCCGGGTCCAAAGCCGTGGACAGCGCCATGCAGTTTGCAAACCCGCCGATGGCGAGCCGGCACACCGTGGCCTCGGCCCCGCCCGCGATAATCGCGTCGGCATAGCCGTGCTTGATGGCCCGGAACGCCTCGCCGATGGCGTGGGTGGACGTGGCGCAGGCAGTGACGACGGGCAGGTTGACCCCGCGCGCGTCGGCCCGCATGGCGATGAGCGCGGAGGCCATGTTGCCGATCATCATGGGAATGAAAAAGGGCGATATCCGGGCGGCGCCCTTGGTGAACATCTTCTCCACCTCGTCGACGAACGTGTTCATGCCCCCGATGCCGGAGCCGATGTATACGCCGAGCCGCTCCGGCTCGACCGTGCCGACGACGCCGCTTTCCTCCACGGCCTGCGCGGCCGCCGCGATGGCGTACTGCGCGTACAGGTCCGTTTTGCGGGCCTCGCTTCTCTCCATGTACCGCGCGGGATCGAAGCCCTTCACCTCCGCCGCGAGCCTGACCTTCATGTCGCCCGCGTCGAATTTTGTGATCGGCCCGAAGCCGTGCCGGCCGTGAATGATGCTGTCCCAAAGCGCGGGGACATCGTTGCCGACCGGCGTGATGCAGCCAAGCCCCGTGATGACGACCCGTTTCATAGCTCTCGTTCTCCCAAATTTAAAAATCTGTTAAATACCGGCAATACCGGCGCAAACCCTACATCGCCATGCCGCCGTCGATGCGGACGACCTCGCCGGTGATGTACGCGGCCCGGTCCGAGCAAAGGAACAGCGCAAGCTCCGCCACCTCGTCCGCCCCGCCCGCGCGGCCGAGCGGGATGCGCGCTTTCAGCCGCTCCGCGGCCTCGGCACTTAGCGCCCCGGTCATGTCCGTGTCGATAAAGCCCGGCGCGATCGCGTTGCAGGTGACATTGCGCGCGGCAAGCTCCCGGGCCACGGTCTTGGTCAGCCCGATAAGCGCGGCCTTCGAGGCGGCGTAGTTTGCCTGCCCGGCGTTGCCCACGAGACCCGTTACGGAGGAGATGTTGACGATGCGCCCCGCGGGCGACCGCATCAGAAACCGCGCGAGGTGCCTTGTAAAGTTGAACGCGCCTTTTAGGTTGACGCCTAGCACGCGGTCAAAGTCCTCCTCGGACATGCGCAGAAGGAGTCCGTCCCTCGTGATGCCCGCGTTGTTTATGAGGATGTCGATCCTGCCAAAGTCCGAAACAATGCGCGCCGAAACATCCTGCACCTGCCCAAAGTTCTCCGCGTCGCACCGGTAGGCGATCGCTTTTGCGCCGAGCGTTGCCGCGTCTGCGCAGACGGACTCCGCGGCGTCCTGGTTTCCGGAATAGATGACGGCCACGTCCGCGCCGTTTTGCGCGAATTTTTCCGCGATCGCCCGCCCGATGCCGCGCGAGCCGCCGGTGACGACCGCCGTTTTCCCCTTCAGCATTTTCTGACCTCCAAAACCGTGCGTTTCAGCGACGCTGAATCGCCCGTGTTGAATACGGACGCGCCCGGATCGATCTTTTTAATCAGCCCGGACAGAACCTGCCCCGGCCCGACCTCGATGAACCGGTCGAAGCCGTCCATGCGCATGCGCTCGATCGTTTTCTGCCACAGCACGGGGCTTGCGACCTGCCGCGGAATGAGCGCTTCGGGATCGGCGTACACCTCGCCCGTCGCGTTGGCGTAAAGCGGGACCCGCATCTGCCCAAAGCGCCTGCCGGCCACGAACGCGGCAAGCGCCTCCCGCGCGCCCCGCATGAACGGGCTGTGGAACGCGCCGCCGACCGCGAGCCGGAGCGCCTTCCCGCCCAGCGATGAGATACGTGAAATAAGCGTTTCCACCGCCTGTTCCGCACACGCGACGACCGTTTGGCCCGGCGCGTTGAAGTTGACGGCGTACGCGCCGGAAAGCTCGCCGCAGACCGCCTGAACTTCTTCTGCGGACAGCCGCAGCACGGCGATCATGGCGCCGCGATGCTCGTCCGCGCAGCGCTGCATGGCGTCCGCCCGCAGCTTTACGAGCGCGAGCGCGTCCTCCAAGCCAAGCAGGCCGCAGTGGCAAAGCGCGGGAATCTCGCCGAGCGAAAACCCCGCCGCGCCCTCGGCGTAGACGCCGGCTTCGTTCAGCGCCTCCGCGCAGGCAAGGTCCATCGCAAACAGGCAGGGCTGCGCGTTGGCGGTCCGGCTGAGCGAGTCGGCGGGGCCGCCGAAGCAGAGCCGCCTGACATCCTCGCCGGCAACATCGAACACCGCGCGCGCGGCCGGGGAGAAATCGCACAAATCCTTGCCCATGCCCGCGTACTGAACGCCCTGGCCCGCAAACACGAACGCTATTTTACCCATGCCGGGGCCCCGCTTAAAAGCTGCTCCGCCTGCTCGAACATCTCCAGGATGATCTCCCTGGCGGTCTGTTCCCTGCTGACCATGCCCGCGGCCTGGCCCGCCATAAAGCAGCCGCGCTTTTCGTCGCCCTCGACGACCGCGAGGCGGAGCGCGCCCGCGCCGTAGGCCTCGAGCTGCTCGTTTGTGACCGTGCTGTCGTATTCCCTGGCGAAAAACTCGCGCGAGAAGGCGTTCTTAAGCGAACGGACCGGATGCCCCAGGCGCTTGCCGGTCGCGATCGTGTCGATGTCCTTGGCGCGGATGACCTTGTCCTTATAGTTTTGGTGGATGCCGCATTCTTTGGCGAGCAAAAACCGCGTGCCGCACTGCACGCCCACCGCGCCGAGCATCAGCGCCGCCGCGATACCGCGCCCGTCGGCGATGCCGCCCGCGGCGATGACGGGGACCGACACGGCGTCGACGACCTGCGGCACGAGCGCCATGGTGGTCAGCTCCCCGATGTGGCCGCCGCTCTCGCAGCCCTCCGCGATCACGGCGCAGGCGCCCGCGCGGGCGACCAGCTTGGCGACGCCCGTGGACGGGACGACGGGGATCACCTTGATGCCGGCGTCGTTCCACATGCCGACGTACTGGCCGGGATTCCCCGCCCCGGTCGTGACGACGGCGACCTTCTCCTCGGCGACCAGCCGCGCGACGTCCCGGGCAAACGGGCTCATCAGCATGATGTTGACGCCGAAGGGGTGGCCGGTCAGCGCGCGGGCTTTTTCGATTTCGCCGCGCACATAGTCCGCGGGGGCGTTGCCCGCCGCGATGATGCCGAGGCCCCCCGCGTTCGACACGGCCGAGGCGAGAGCAGCGTCGGCGACCCAGGCCATGCCGCCCTGGAGGATCGGGTATTCGATATCAAGGAGCGTACAAAGCGGTGTTTTGATCATGCCGCGCCTCATTTTTGGCTTTCGATGATCGCAAGCAGGTCCGCGATGCTGCGGATGTTCTCGCTCGTTTCAATGCTCACGCCGAATTCCTCCTCAACGTGCATCACGAGCTCCACGATGTCCAGCGAGTCGAGTCCGAGCTCGCTGAACGTGCTCGTCTCCGTGATTGCGAGGCTCTCGTCCTGCTTGTATTCCCGAAGTATCGCGATGATCTTGTCCAACATGTTGCCTTCCTCCAATTCGTGATATAAAAGATGTATGATTGCGTTTTTTGCGGCCCTATTCCCAAACCATGACGCAGGTGCCGGTCGTCAGCCCCGCGCCAAACGCCGTCAAAAACAGCACGTCGCCCGGCTTGATCCTGCCCGCCTCCAGGCACTCGTCCAGCAGCACGGGTATGGTGGCCGACGACATGTTGCCGTACCGGTCGATGTTGACCGGAAACTTGTGCTCCGGCTGCCCCGTGCGCATCCGGATCGCGTCGATGATGCGCTTGTTCGCCTGATGGATGAGGAAATGGTCGATCTGGCCCGCGTTCAGGTTCAGCGCGCCCAGCGCGCGGGACAGTTCCTTTTCGGTCATCCCGACCGCGAACTTGAACACCTCCTGCCCGTCCATATGCAGATACCCGAACTCCCTTTTTCCCGTGATAAACGGGCTGTTGCCCGTGCCGGAGACCAGGTGGAGGATCTTGTCGTTGCCGGACGTGGTGAGATGGATGTACCGCAGCGCCCCGCCGTCCGTGACCACGCACGCGCCCGCGCCGTCGCCGAAGAGCACGCAGGTCCTGCGGTCGGTCCAGTCCGCGTGCCGGGACATCTGCTCGGCGCAGACGATGAGGATTTTTCCGGCCTTCCCCGCGACGAGGAACGCGTCGGCGGTTTCGAGCGCGTACAGAAAGCCCGAGCAGGCGGCGTTGAGGTCAAACGCGGGGCAGGACGCGCCCAATCGCTCGGAAACGGTGCAGGACAGCGCGGGGGTGACATAGTCGCCGCCGATCGTGGAGCAGAGGATGATGTCGATGTCCGAGATGTCCGTTCCGGCCTT
>CAZKGE010000101.1:0-2482 GCA_964552065.1 uncultured Oscillospiraceae bacterium
TTCCATGCGGTTGTTCGTAGTATAGGCTTCGCTGCCGGAAAGCTCCTTACGGTGGCCATTATAAAGCAAAATCGCGCCCCAGCCGCCCGGGCCTGGATTTCCCGAGCAGGCCCCGTCCGTGAAAATTGTTAATTGTTTCACAGTATTAAAGTATTCCTAACATCGTTTTATATGGGTATTATAACACAAGAAATGCGCGATTGACATATCCGCGGCAGCGGTGCTATAATATCAAAGCTGGCCTGTTCCAGCCGTTTATGTATAGGGGCATGATGTAATGGTAACATAGCGGTCTCCAAAACCGTTCTTGAGGGTTCGAGTCCTTCTGCCCCTGCCAAACAGACATGGTCGTTCCAAACGGACGCGCTATGTCTTCTTTTTTATCCGGGTAAAGCGAAGGGGATCGCGCGATATTGGTTTTTACACAGAACTTCCAGAACATCGGAGGCGCGGGATGAAGAAGCAAACGCTGAAGGACTGTATGCTTTTGGTCGAGAACCGGAACCGGGTGAAATCCGTTTTCCCGCTGGAAGGCGGGTTTTTACAGCTTGCCGGCGCCGCCGTACTGACGGCGAAGGGGAGCGCCGCGGACACCGCGGCGCTCGAAGCCTGCCGGGACCTGCTCCGGCGGAAAGCGGGCTTTTTCTCCAACTTTCGGAGCATCGCGCGGCTGCCGATCGTCGCGGCGCTTGCGGCCTCCGACCATCCCGAGCAGGTCCTGGACGACGGCTTGACGGCCTATCGGACGCTTAGGCGGCTGTTCCGGACCTCCGCATACCTGCCGGTCGCCGCGATGACCGTCGCGCAGCTGTCGCAGCCGCCGCGCTTCGAGGAAGTCGCGTCCCGCGCGCGGGGCCTTTACGATCGGATCAAGGAGGGACATCCCTTTGCGGCGTCCGGCGAAAACGGCGCGCTTTGCGCGCTCATGACGTTGTCCGGCAGATCGGACGACACGCTGATCGAGGACACGGAGCAGTGCTACCGGATTTTGAAGCCGAACTTCTTTTATGCGGGCGCCGTCCTGACGCTTAGCCAGACGCTGGCGCTCTGCGGCGTTCCGGCCGGCATGAAGTGCGCCAGCATCATGGAGATTTTCGACAAGCTGAAAGCGGCGGGGCACAGGTTCGGAGCCTGCTACGAGCTGCCGACGCTGGGCGTTTGGGCGCTGTCCGACGCCGATTCGGACGAAATCGTGCGGGAAATGGGCGAGATTTCCGATTGGCTGTCGCGGCAGAGAGGATTCGGACTTTTCAGCGGCATTGACAAAAAACACCGGCTGATGCATGCGGGAATCCTGGCGCAGAGGGATTATCTGAACAATGGGCTTGCGCAGGCCGCGGCGGTGAACGGCGCGATCTCGCTCGCGCTCGCACAGGAGGCGGCCGTGTTCGCCGCTGTGGCAGCCAGCGCCACCGCTGCGGCCAGCGCCGCGTCGTCGAGCTGAGGCAACGGCGGTGCGGCTATTTGGAGCATCCAGTTCCAGCGGCGGAGCGGGCCTCATTTCCCGATATAAGCAAGAATAAAACCTGCGTAATACAAGCGGCCCGCCTCACTGCGGGCCGCTTCTTGCGTCATGTCGTTTTTCGGTTCGCTTCGCGCCTAGGTCCGCTCCTCCCGGCAAATAGGGCAGAGCCCCTCAAACACCGTACAGTGCCGCTCGATCGCGTAGCCCGATTCTTCGGCAACCGTCCGGTCCAGCTCTGCGCGGTAGGCCAGCGGCACATCGTGCAGCGCGCCGCATTCGGTGCACAGGAGGTGGTAATGCAGGTCCAGCCGGGAATCGAACCGGTCAGCCTGCGGAGCCGCGACATGCAGCAACCTGCCGTGCTGTGCCAGGAAGTTCAGGTTCCGGTACACCGTGCCGCGGCTGACCCTGCCGTCGACGGCGCGAACGTCCAGGTAGACTTGTTCGGCGGTGGGGTGGTCGCAGCCGGATTGACCGCAGCGCGCGCGGACCGCGTCCAAAACCAATTGGCGCTGCCTGGTGTTCCGCTGCTGCTTCATAGAACGAACGCTCCTGCCCAACCGGATCGATCACCTTCTACATTGTAGCGTGCATCGTCGCCTCCGCCAACCCCTTGTGATCGAGCTTGGAGAGTTCCTTGACCTTATCCATGTCGAGGCCCGCGGCCTTCGTGAAGCGCTCGCCGTACTCGTGATCGGCCAGATAGCAGTGGACAGCGTGACGGTACTTGATGTTTTTCGTCACCGGCGCAATGTCCCCGGCGGTGTTCTCGATCAGGGTCTGCTTCTTGTCCTCCGTCAGCACGCGCCACAGGTTTCCGCCCGCGCGGAAGCAGTCGTCGGTCGGGTCGTCCTTCGGGTCGTAACGGTACATCGCGCCATCGAGGTCCAGCGGCGGCTCCATGACCTCCGGCTGGGCGGTCCATGCGCCGTAGCTGTTGGGCGAGTATGCGGGCGTCGCGCCGTAGTTGCCGTCCACGCGCATCGCGCCGTCGCGATGGTAGTCGTTGACCTCGGT
>CAZKGE010000101.1:2520-7086 GCA_964552065.1 uncultured Oscillospiraceae bacterium
CCGGAATCAGGTTATGATTCACGCCCAGGCGGTAGCGCTGCGCGTCGCCATAGGCAAACAGGCGGCCCTGCAGGAAGCGGTCCGGACTGAAGCCGATGCCGGGCACCACGTGCGCGGGCGTAAACGCGGACTGTTCGACCTCGGCGAAATAATTCTCCGGGTTGCGGTTGAGCTCCAGCACGCCAACCTCGATGAGCGGATACTCTCCGTGCCGCCAGACCTTGGTGATATCGAAGGGGTTCTCGTAGTGCTTCTTGGCCTGCTCCTCGGTCATGACCTGCACGTACATCGTCCATTTCGGAAAATCGCCGCGCTCGATGGCCTCGAACAGATCCTTGCCGTGGTGCTCGCGGTCCATGCCGTTGATCCTTGCGGCCTCCTCGTTGGACAGGTTCTTGATGCCCTGCTGGGTCTTGAAGTGGAATTTGCACCAGACGCGCTCGTTCTTCGCGTTATAGAACGAGAACGTGTGCTCGCCGAAGAAGTGCATATTCCGAAACGACGCGGGGATGCCGCGGTCGCTCATCACGACCGTGATCTGATGGAAGCACTCGGGCAGCAGCGTCCAGAAATCCCAGTTGTTCTGCGCGGAGCGGCGGCCGGTGTGCGGGTCGCGCTTGACCGCGCGGTTGAGATCGGAGAAGTTATGGACGTCGCGGATGAAGAACGTCGGGGTGTTGTTGCCGACGAGGTCCCAGTTGCCCTCCGAAGTGTAGAACTTGACCGCCACGCCGCGGATATCGCGCTCGCAGTCGGCGGCGCCGCGCTCGCCGGCGACGGTGGAGAAACGGACGAACAGCTCGGTCACCGCGCAGGGCTGCAGCGCCTTCGCCTTGGTGTAGCGGGAGATGTCGTGGGTCACGGTGAGCTTGCCGTAAGCACCCCAGCCCTTGGCGTGCATGCGGCGCTCAGGGATCACCTCACGGTTGAAATGGGCCATTTTCTCCATCAACCACACATCCTGCATCGCAACGGGGCCGCGGGGACCGGCAGTGATGGCGTTCTCATTGTCGGCGATCGGAGCGCCGACCTCGTTGGTGAGCTTTTTGCGCTCGTTGTTCATAATATTGCTCCTTTCCATTGTAGTCATTTATGTAGATATCACGCGGATATACACATCGAGTCGGAAACGGTGACGGAAACGAACCCTACAGCGACAAACACATGACCAGCAGCCACAGGTACGCGCAGGTTTTCGGCAGCATCAGCATGCCGATTGCCGAAAATCGGTTCGACCAAAGCACCACCGGCAAATAGAATAGAAAGCTGAACGCGATGGCAAGCCACGCGCCCTCAAGCCCCGGCACAACGCCGCGATACGCATAGAACAGCACGCAAACGGTGCCGCCCAGCAAAAAGAATGGGATGTTGCGCCAGATGGCCCAGTCGACCGGCGGATACCGCTCCTGCCAGCGGTTCTGCGGCAGGAGACAGAGCAGGATGCGCGCCGCGGCCAGCAAATAGACAAGGCACGACCAGCGCACGCCGTTTGGCGGATGAAAGAGCATCAGCCCCACGTGCCACAGAAGCACGTAGAATACGGTCATGGTGATCGACGTGATCTGCTTGCCGCGCCCAAGCGCGCCGCGCAGCCGTTCCTCCTGGTGCTTGACCACGGCGATTGTGCGCGGCACAAGGTGAAACGCATCGCCGCAGGCCAGCACCAGCGCCATGACACCTGCAAGCAGCCGCGCCGGGTTGCCCACGCCGGTCAATACCAGCACGAGGCCGATGCAAAGCGCGGCGGTAAGGTACAATAGATCGAAGACCGCTTCCACCGTTCCAAACATTCGTTTCATTCCTCAAAAACTCTCCTTTCGGCGGCGGCCTTGGCCATCCGAAGTATATGGGCCGTCACGGTGGCACCCACTAAGATCAGTAAAACCGAAATAAAAAATGTTTGCGTCAGCAGGATCGAGAGCAACAGCATGCCCCAAAGATAGATCAGGCTGACGGCGACCGTCCGGCGCGAAAGTCACGTTCGTAGCCTGTAATTCTCGATATGCTCGCGGAAAAAGGGAATTTTCATAATCCGCGCCCGAATCGTCGGCGACCCGGCAAAGCATGCGGCCGCGGCCAGCACAAAGGGCGTCGTCGGCCAGACGGGCAGCAGCAGCCCGATGGCCCCCAGCCCCAATAGCAGAAACCCCAGCGCGTTGAGCAGAAACGGCTTGATGCGCAAGTCCTTTACTCCTATAATCGCATTAATTATTAATAGTACCTATTATTATTAATGTATGACAGAATATCGCCGCTGTCAATAGGGAAGAGCGGCATTATTCGCAATAAACAGCGCGAATATGCGGGCAAATCTGCAAAAACCGATTTGCTTAAAAATGAGCCGGACGGGCGATGGCGCACGCTCGACGGAATTCCAAGTAACAATCTACCCGGTCACTGTTCAGTTTTCATTCTTGGCAAGCGGAATCTCCCTTTGCCGAACAGCAATAGGCCAAGTAGATTGCTCTTTTCGACGATTTTGCCGACAATAATCGGCACTGTTATTCCCAGGAGAATACTCAACGCAATATTGACGGAAAGAATGTTCGTAAAGTTTTTTAGGAAGAACATCTGCAGCACGTAGATTTCCATCGTATACTTGCTAATAAACGCGAAGCCTCCCTTAACTTTCGGTGCGACCATAGTGGATATGCTCCAAATCGCGCCGATACCCAAAAAGGCTACGCAGTATTTATATATCAGATACAGAATTTGAATCGCCCAACGGTACAGGGTATGGGTATGCAGCCCATTCAGCGCTTCCAGAAAGACGGGCATCGACGTTCGCTTCCAGAAATACGCAAAACCCAAAAAAGCAAGTATCAGGAACGTTTTTAAAACGCCCATGGCCGTTGCCGATATGCGCTTTTTACAAAAGCGTTTCGTATACTCCGATACCCAATGTCCGGCAAAGAAAAACACGATGTGCCAGCTGCATAGCCCCAATCCAAAATAGCCTGTAACGAACATGCCCAACGCCAGCACGACAAATGCAACGGCACCCATCACAATTGTTTTGCGAATAAACGCAATAAAACCGTCCGGGTCATCGCGCCTTTTTGCGATCATCCGCGACAGCGTAACGGCTATATGCAGAAAACCGCTATTCAAAAACAACACCCACAAGAACCACAATCCGTTATCGGGCCTTTTCAATATCTCCCATATCCAGGTCAACAATGGGGTCGTCGTCCACATTCGGCCGATCAGATAGGAAAGCAAAGTCCAAACCGCAAACGGAATGACAAGATGGTAAAACCGCTGCTTAAGCCAGCGAAAATCATTTTCCCGGAATAAGCTGAAGGAAAGCCAACCGCTAATAAACATGAATAAGGGCATATGGAATGAATAGATATATCGAAAAACGATGCTGTCGTCGAAATCTCCCGCAACAACATACTGTATAGTATGGCCGATGACAACAAGGGCGATCGCTACGGCTTTCAAGAAGTCGATGTCGTCGTTTCTTTTGTTATTCATTTCCGGCATCAGCGGTACCTCCCATTTATATAATTGTATATTACTGTCAGTCGATGCGTCAATAACCGCGCGTTTGCGCCAGGCGGGAATTCCATTTGTCAAGGCAAGCGTTTTGTGGTACGCTGGTATCAATCTAGCAGGAAAGGTCAAGTCTTTTTGTATGGAACGCTTTGGAATCATCGGCGTTGGCAACATGGGCGAAGCAATCTTGCGCGGCCTGATCAAGGGCGGCGCGCTGCCGCCGCAGCGCATCGTCATCTACGACATCAACGGCGAGAAATGCGCCGCGCTGGAAAAGGAGCTCTGCGTCACGGCGGCGGACAGTATCGGTCAGCTTGCAAAATGCTGCGACATGCTGCTCCTTTCCGTCAAGCCGGACGTATGCGGCTCCGTCATCGAGGCGCACCGCACCGCGTTTGCCGACAAGGCGGTCATCTCGATCGTGACGGGCTGGAGCGGCGAGAAGCTTCGGCACAGCCTGCCGGCCACCACGCGGATTCTGCGCGTGATGCCGAACACACCGGCGCTCGTGGGGCAGGGGATGGCCGTGCTGGAACAAGACGGCACGTTCCGCGACGAGGAGCGCGCGTTCGCCGAGACTCTGTTTGCTGGGATCGGCCGCGTGCAGTACGTTAAACCCGAACTGATGAACGCGGTCGTCGGCGTATCCGGCAGCGGACCTGCGTACGTATACATGTTTATCGAGGCGATGGCCGACGGCGGCGTACGCGCGGGACTGCCGCGCGCCATGGCGTACGAGCTTGCCGCGCAGACCGTGCTTGGCGCCGCCAGCATGGTGCTCGAGACAAAGCAGCATCCCGGCAAGCTGAAAGACGCGGTCTGCTCGCCGGGTGGCACGACCATCGAGGCCGTCGCGAGCCTGGAGAAAGAGGGCCTTCGCAACGCGGTGCTCGAAGCGGTGAAGGCCTGTATCCGCAGAGCGGAAGAAATGAGCAATATATAATATATGAAATCAGTGGAAATACACACGGACGGCGCTTGCTCCGGAAATCCGGGCCCGGGCGGCTGGGCATGCGTGCTTTGCTATGGAGAGGTGCAAAAAGAGCTTTCCGGATACGAACCAAA
>CAZKGE010000101.1:7096-7443 GCA_964552065.1 uncultured Oscillospiraceae bacterium
CCGGGCGGCTGGGCGGCGATTTTGATCTATAATGAGCATCGCAAGGAAATCTCCGGCTTTGCGCCCGAGACGACGAATAACCGCATGGAGCTTACGGCCGCGATCGAGGCGCTCAAGGCGCTGCGCGAAACCTGCAAGGTGCGGCTGCATAGCGACAGCGCGTACCTTTGCAACGCGTTCCAGCGCGGCTGGCTTGAGAGCTGGAAGCACAACGGCTGGAAAACGTCGTCCAAGTCGCCGGTGGAAAACCAGGACCTTTGGAAACAGATCGTCGAGCTGACCGATCGGCACGCGGTCGAATGGATCAAGGTCAAGGGCCATTCGGACGATGAAAACAACAACCGCTG
>CAZKGE010000102.1:0-7406 GCA_964552065.1 uncultured Oscillospiraceae bacterium
TCGAACGCCTTGGCGGACTCCTCGGTGATGCCGAGGATCGAGAGCCCCGCCGTGTAGCGGCCGCTCTTGATCATGCCCCAGGCGGTGACCATGGGCATGACGTAGGACACGCCGTCCAGCTTTTTGAACGCGTCGACACTCTTTTTGTTCAGCGTGACCTGGCGCGACGTGCCGACGCCGTTCTCGGTCTCCTTGTACGAGTACGAGCTGACCTGTATGGTCGTCAGGCTCCCGGTGCCCGCGAACGCCTCGATCGTGGCCTGCTTGATGCCGATGCCGAGCGACACCATCACGAGGATCGACGAAACGCCGATCACCATGCCGAGCACGGTCAAAAACGCGCGCAGCTTCCGCCGCCACAGGTTCAGAAACGCTGTGCGGAGCAGGTCCGCTGCTTTCATTTTTCCATCAGCTCCCGCTCGCGTTTTTTCTTGTTGCGCACGATCAGCCCGACGACCCCCGCAACGAGCGCCAGAATGACGATGACAAGCACATACCACGGCATGCCCAGCAGGCGGACCGCGCCGCCCGCGGCGGAGGCCTCCTTGTCCGGCATGGCGTTCCCGGACGTGGCCATGCCCGGCACGCCCGGCACGGACCCGTCGTCGGCGGTCATGGCGGAGTTGACGTAGACGGAGAACGGCAGCCGCTCCACCGTCTCGGCGCCGTAGACGTCCTCGTACGTGATCAATACCGCGCCCGCGATCTGGCCCGGCGCGTCGGCGATGATGTTGAAGTCCGCGCGCATCGTGCCGCCCGCGGCCACGTTGCCGCCGAAATACGACTCCTCCATCTGAAGGCCGTCGCCCTCGACGTCGACCATGGCGTTGTACACCGTCGCCTTGCCGAGGTTGAACATCTGCACGGACACGGCCGCCGACTGTCCGACCCACACGTCGTCGTACACGATCGGATCGGAGAAGCGCACGCGCACCCTCTGCTGCACGGACACGGCGATCGTCTCCGTGGACTTATACTCGTCGCGGCTGGTGGCGCCGTTATAGGTCACGTCGACCGTTAAAAGCACCGCCTTGGCCTCCGCGGCCGGTACGACCTGCATCGGGAAGATCAGCGAGCGCACGTTATTCTTGCCCTCGAGGGCCGCCTCGATGCGGTCGATGTACTGCGTGTTGCTGCCGTTGCTTGCGGGCATGACGGTGCCGGTCGAGTCGGAGATGCTCACCTGCATGTTGCGGATGGCCTCGCTGGTCGACGTGTTCCGAAAATCGAGCGCCAGCTCGAACGCGTCGCCCGCGTAGATTTTGACCGGGTCGAACGAGAACGCGTCGATGATCACCTTGGGCGCGATGCGCGTGTGCGTGCCGCTGCTCACGGTCTTGGCCTTCGTCACGGTGACGGGGATCGTAATTGTCGTCTCCTTGTCCGCGCCGGCAAGCTTATACTTGACCAGGAACGCGACGGTCTTTACTCCCTTCGTCGCGTCCGAATCGATCGTCAGGTGGAACGAAAACTCGTATATCTTGTCTTTTTCCGGTGGTGAACCCGGATACAGGTCCGCGAACGTCTTGGTGTAGTCCTGCTTCGTGATGCCAAACGGGAACGTCTCGAGGTTCCCGACCACGGGGCAGACCGACAGGTCCGTAACGCCGTCTACCAGCACCTTCAGCGGAATTAAAATCCGCACGGCCTCCTTGTATTCGCCGGACACCGCCGGAACCTCGTTGCCGGACGCGTCCGTGGGCGAAAGCGCCACGTCCGAGGACATAAGGGACGGGTCCCCGTCCGCCGGGTCCGTCTCCGCGCGCGCGGCGTCTAGCGGCAGCATGCCGAACAACAGGACGCACACGGCGATCATGCCGCAGATTCTCCGAAACAACTGCATCAAACGTTTCCCTCCTCCTGCCTCTTTGCATGGTTATTTTCGATCACTTCCGTGATGCGGCCGTCCAGCAGCCGGATCACGCGGTCCGCGTACGCGGACATGTTGGGGTCGTGCGTCACCATGACGAGCGTCTTCTTCTGCTCGCGCAGGATCGATACGACCAGCTTCATAACCTCGTCGGACGTGCTGGAATCCAGATTGCCCGTGGGCTCGTCCGCAAACACGATGTCCGGATTGGCCACGAGCGCGCGCGCGATGCCCACGCGCTGCTGCTGGCCGCCGGAGAGCTGCGCGGGCTTGTGCATTAAATGCGTCTCCAGCCCGACCTGGCAGAGCACCTTCTTGGCCTGCTCCTCGCGCTTCTTAATCGGCACGCCGCGGAACGACAGCGGAAACGCCACGTTCTCGAGCGCCGTATAATAGGGCATCAGATTGAACGACTGGAATATAAAGCCGACGTGCTCCTGCCGGAACAGGATCAGCTCGCTCTGGGTCATCTTTTCGAGATGCTTGTTCGCGATCACGATCTGGCCCGCCGTGACCTTTTCAAGCCCGGCGAGCACGTGTAAAAGCGTCGATTTGCCGGAGCCGCTCCGCCCGATGATGCAGTTCAGTTCGCCCTGCCGAATCTGCAGGTCGACGCCACGCAGCGCATGGATGTCGACCGAGCCCACGCGGTACACCTTCGTCGCGCCGCGCACGTCGATCAGCGGTAAATCTGCCATAAACCCCTCTCGCTCCGTATCCGGCGCACGCCCCCCCGCGCCCCCCCGCCGGCCTCCGTGTGGAGTTAACTGTACTATGCATACTATAACACTTTTGACGGTTTGTAAAGCCGGGAGATTGTGAAATTTGCGGATTCGACAAACGACGCGGCGCTTTTTCACGCAAACGGCGGCCGGTTTTCTCGGCGGCGCGCTTGCAAACGGCCCCGCAATTTGATACGATTGCGTGGATACAGAACGGAAACGGGGCGGATTTGCCATGCACAAAAACTACGGCTTCGACACGCTGCAGCTGCACGCGGGCTGGCGCGCGGACCCGGCGACGGGCGCGCACGCCCTCCCCCTCTACCAGACCAGCGCGTACCTGTTTGAAAGCGCCGAGAACGCGGCAATGCAGTTTACGGGCGAAGCGCCGGGCAGCATCTACACGCGGATCAAGAACCCGACGATGGACGTGCTCGAGGAGCGGCTCGCCGCACTCGAGGGCGGATACCGCGCGATCTCGTTTGCCAGCGGCATGGCGGCCCTTTTGGCCGTCACGCTCACGCTGGCCGAGCGCGGCGACGAGGTCGTGGCGCTGTCCTCGCTCTACGGCGGCAGCTACGCGCTTTTGTTTTCGGAGCTTGAGCGCCGCTACGGCGTGTCCGCGCGCTGCGTCGAGCCCGAGGATTTTGAGGGGTTAAAGAACGCGATCAACGAGAAAACGCGCATGGTCTATTTCGAGACCGTCGCCAATCCGCTCGCGAGCATACCGGACATCGAGACGATCGTCGCCATCGCGCACGAGGCGAACGTGCCCGTGGTCGTCGACAGCACGTTCTCCACGCCGTACCTGTTCGACGCGGGCGCGCACGGCGTCGATTTTACGCTGCACTCGCTGACCAAGTACCTCACCGGCAGCGGCACGAGCCTGGGCGGCGCGATCGTCGACCTCGGCCGGTACGATTTTTCCGATAACCCGCGCTTTCCCGCGTTCAACCGGCCGGACGAAGCGCACCACGGCGCGGTGTACGCCGGCCGCGGCCGGAACGCGTTCACCGACCGGATGCGCGACTACTTTCTGCACGACGCGGGCTTTTCGCTCTCCCCGTTCAACGCGTATTTGACCCTGATCGGCACGCAGACGCTGAGCCTGCGCATGAAGAAGCACTGCGAGAACGCGGACGCCGTCGCGGCGTTTTTAGCGGGGCACCCCGCCGTCGAAAGCGTGAACTACGCGAGATTGCCGGACAGCCCGTATTTTGCGCGCGCAAAGCGCTATATGCCGCGCGGCGTCGGCGGGATATTCACGTTCCTAATCCGCGGCGGCGTCGACGAGGGCCGCGCGTTCATCAACGCACTCGAGCTGTTCGCGCTGGTCGCGAACGTCGGCGACGTGCGCTCGCTCGTCGTGCACCCCGCGAGCACGACGCATTTTCCGTTGACGCCGAAGCAGCGGGAGGCCTGCGGCATCGCGCCGAACATGGTCCGGCTGTCCGTGGGCATCGAGGACGCCGACGATTTGATCGCCGACCTTGAGCAGGCGCTTGAAAAAAGCCAACACCTCACCGAAAAAGGAGACGCACCATATGCCGGTTAAAATTCCAGACGGCCTGCCCGCCATCGAGGCGCTCGCGGCGGAGAACATCTTCGTTATGACGCAGCAGCGCGCCATCACGCAGGACATCCGTCCCCTGCGGATCGCGATATTGAACCTGATGCCGACCAAGCAGGCCACGGAGACGCAGCTTCTGCGCCTCCTCGGCAACACGCCGCTGCAGGTCGAGATCACGCTGCTGCACACGGACAGCTATATCTCCAAGAACACGGAGCGCGCCTACCTCGACACGTTCTACCGCACGTTCGACGAGGTCAAGAACGAGCCGTTTGACGGCCTCGTCATCACGGGCGCGCCGGTCGAGCAGCTGACCTTCGAGGACGTGCGCTACTGGGACGAGCTGGTCAAGATCATGGACTGGGCCAACGAGAACGTATTCTCCACGATGTTCATCTGCTGGGCTGCGCAGGCCGCGCTGCACCACTACTACGGCGTCGAGAAGCAGCCGCTCCCCGCAAAGCTGTTCGGCATATTCCCGCACGCCGTGCAAGCGCGCGGGCACAAGCTTTTGCGCGGCTTCGACGACGTGTTCTACGCGCCGCACTCGCGCCATACGACGATCCGCGTCGCGGACGTAGCGAACGTGCCGGACCTCGACATCCTCGCCGTCTCCGACCGCGCCGGGCTCTACCTTGCCGCGTCCAAGGACGGCAGCCGCGTGTTCGTCACCGGCCACAGCGAGTACGACGTGGACACGCTCGAGAAGGAGTACCTGCGCGACGTGCAGGCGGGGCTGCCGATCGAGCCGCCGGAGAACTACTACGAGGGCAACGACGTGCACGCCGCGCCGCGGCTGCTGTGGCGCGCGCACGGCGCGCTGCTGTTTGCCAACTGGCTGAACTATTTCGTCTATCAGGAGACGCCGTACGACATCGGAAGCATCCCCAAGGAGAAGCACCGCGGCTAGCCGGGGCCGCGCGCGTTGACCGCCATGCAGCTGCCCGGCGCCTACCTTTTGCGCATGCGTTCCCAGCTCGGGGACGGATTCGACGCGTACATGGCCGCCATGCGCGCGCCGGCAACGCGCGCGCTACGCGTCAACACGCTCAAAACGGACCCCGCGTCGCTGTGCGCGCGTCTGCCATTTTTAACGCCCACAGGCCTCGTGCCCGAGGGCTTTTTTGTGCCCGATTCGTTCGCGCCCTCCCGCGAGCCGCTGCACGCGGCGGGTCTTTTTTACATGCAGGAGCCGACCGCGCAGCTGCCGGCCGCGCTTTTGCCGCTCGGGGAAAGCGAACCGCCCGTCGTGCTCGACCTGTGCGCCTCGCCCGGCGGCAAGGCGTCGTTCCTCGCGGCGCGCATGCAGAACCGCGGACTGCTCGTCGCCAACGAGCCCGTGCCTGCGCGCGCCGAGACGCTCTGCCGCACGTTCGAGCGGCTCGGCGTGACGAACGCGGTCGTAACGTGCATGCAGCCGGGGCCGCTGTGCGCGTTTTTGGAAAATCGCTGCGACGCCGTGCTCGTCGACGCGCCGTGCTCGGGCGAGGGCATGTTCCGCAAGGACGCGCGCGCCGTCCTCGAGTGGTCGCCGGAGCATGTGCGCGCGTGCGCGCTGCGGCAGCGCGGCATCCTGCTCGCCGCGGCAACCGCCGTGCGCGACGGCGGCGCGCTCGTCTATTCGACCTGCACGTTCTCCGAGACAGAGAACGAGGGCGTCGTCAACGAGCTGCTCCTTCGCGAGCCCGCGTTCCGGCTTGAACGGTTTTTGCGGCTGTATCCGCACACGAGCTGCGGCGAGGGTCAGTGCATGGCGCTTTTGCAAAAGCGCGGCGCGGGCAGGGACGATTCGCGGGCGGAGTGCGGGAAAAAGCGCGGCGAAGGCGGCGCACGGGCGGAGTGGGGCGAAGCCGGTGTGGGGGGCGGACTTTGGCCGGCAGGCGGTGAAGGGGCCGGGAAAGCGTCGCTTTGGGACGCGTGCGGCACCCGGCGCGCGCGCGGCGCGGGCGGAGACGATTTGCGGGCGGAGAGCGCGCATAAGCGCGGCAGCGGAGCGGCGGCGTTTATCGCGCCCGAAAGCTGCCGCTGCGAGCCGTTCGAACGCTTCTGCGGCGAATCCCTGACGGAGCCGCCGCGCCGCGCGGTGCGCGTGCTGCCGGACGGGCGCGTACTGCTGCTGCCGGAGCTTATGCCGGACGACCTTGCCGCACTGAATGTACGCGAGGCGGGCGTTTTGGCGGGCGAGGTGCGCTCCGGCCGGTTTGTGCCGGCGCACGCGCTGTTCCTCGCGCTGCCGGCTTCGCATTTTTGCCACAGCGTTTTGCCGGACGAAACCGCGCTCGCAGCCTATCTTGCGGGCGAGGAGATCACCTGCGACACGGCGCTCTCCGGCTACTGCGCGGTCTGCGCGGACGGGCATTCGGTGGGCTTTGGCAAGGCCGTCGGCGGCCGGCTGAAGAATCATTACCCGAAGGGGCTGCGGATTCGCTAAAAAACGCAATTTTTCCTGCAAAATATGATATACTAGGGTTTGCCTGCGGCGCGCGGGACCGCGCCAAGCGCAACGAACACAGGAGTGAGGGGTGTTATCATGCAGTATGCCATCATTGGAGGAACCAACATTGAAACGCTGCCGCTGCCGTTCCGCGAGGAAGCCGTCTCGACGCCCTACGGGGACGTCGTCGTGCTCCGCGCCAAGCTCCCGGAAGGCAACGAGGTCATCTTCCTGTCGCGGCACGGCGTGCTCTACGAGCACGACCCAACCAAGATCAACTACCGCGCCAACGTCTACGGCCTGTATAAGCTCGGCGTGACGAACATCATCGGCGTGACCTCCGTCGGCGCGTGCGACTATTCCTACAAGGTCGGCTGCATCTGCCTGCTGTCCGATTTCCTCGATTTTACCAAGGAGCGGCCGAGCTCGTTCGAGCGCTCGCACCGGCAGTTTCTGCACACCGGCATGGAGGACGTGTTCGACCCGTCGATGAACGATCAGCTCGAATCGCTCATTAATGAGCGCGGCCTGCCCTACGCCGGCCGGGCCGTCTATGCCTGCGCCGAGGGCCCGCGCTTCGAGACCGCCGCCGAGATCCGCATGGCGCGCACGCTCGGCGCGCAGGTGACCGGCATGACCATCGTGCCCGAAGCGCCGCTGGCCAAGGACATCGGCATCCCCTACGCCTGCGTCGGCATCATCACAAACTACTCCACCGGCATGACCGTGCGCGTCACCGACGCCGATATCAGCGCGAACATGAAAAAGTGCCGCGCCGACGTGTTCGAGCTCTGCTTCGGCATGATCCGC
>CAZKGE010000103.1:0-7396 GCA_964552065.1 uncultured Oscillospiraceae bacterium
AGAAAAGAAGCAAAAGACAGGAAGGTCACTCTAACAATACGTTTTCGTAGGGTTTCCAAAGGGACGCGTCCCTTTGGCGGGTGCCTGAGGGCGGAGCCCTCAGAATCAAAACCCTCCCGCCCCCCACATTCTTCCCTTTCCTTCCGCCCTGCCTTATGTTAGAATAGTGCATTGTCGAATTTTTGATGAGGACCGCCGTATGAAACGAAACGACTTTCTTGCCGGGCTGGCAAGCTACGCGCTGTGGGGCGCGCTGCCGCTGTTCTGGCACGTGCTGGAGCACGTCCATTTCCTGGTACTGCTGAGCAGCCGGATCGTGCTGTCGGCCGCGTTCACGCTGCTGCTGCTCGTGGTCACGGGCAGCCTGGAGTCATTTTTCGCGGTGCTGCGCAGCCGCCGCAAGATGCTGTATCTCGCGGCGGCCGCCGTCGTGATCTCGGTCAACTGGGGCGTCTATATCTGGGCGGTCAACGCCGGCCATGTGATGGACGCGAGCCTCGGGTATTACATGAACCCGCTCGTCGTGTTCGCCTGCGGCCTGATCGTGTTCCGCGAGAAATGCGGCGCGATGGAATGGGCGGCGCTCGCGCTGGCGGCCGCGGGCGTGCTCGCGGCGACGCTGCGGCTCGGCAAGTTCCCGTTCGTCGCGGTCACACTGGCCGTCTCGTTCTCCGCCTACGGCGTGCTGAAAAAATACGCCGGCGTGTCCGGCATCGTCAGCATCGCGGTGGAGACGCTGATGCTCACGCCGTTCGCGCTCGGGTTTTTGCTGCTGTCGCCGGGCGTGCGAGCGGCGGCGCCGCAGTGGTCGGCCGGGACGTGGCTGCTTCTGATGATGACGGGGCCGGTCACCGCCGTGCCGATGGCGCTCTACACGCGCGGCGTGACGACACTGCCGTTTACCGTGATGGGCTTTTTGCAGTACGTCAGCCCGACGCTGATCCTGGTTGCCGGGTATTTGATGGGCGAAACGATCGGGGAAGGGCAGCTATTGCCGTTTATACTGATCTGGCTCGGCCTTGCGCTGTTCTCGGCCGGCATGGTCCGCCGCGAGCGGGCGCAGCGGCGCGTCGCGGTTACAGGCACGACAGAAACGACGGGCTCTTCCGCCGATTCTCAATGACAAGCATCAAAAGGCCGATCACAAACGCCGCGCCGCCCGAAGAGCCGAACACGGCGGCGGGACTGCCGTTGCCGAAGGTCGAGCCGAGGAAGGTCGTAATCTGGGGTGAGGCGAAATAGCCGAGGTTGATGCCGGTCTGCACGACGGACATCGCCACCGTGCGCAGCGATTCGTCGCCGACGCCCGCAATCTGGTCCATGAGGTACGGCATCTGCTGCGACTTGGCGATCGAGGCCATGACCATGCCGATACAGATGGCGGGCAGCGAGATCCAAACGCCCGGCAGGGACAGCCCGAGGCTGAGGCCGAGGAACGCGAACGCGCTCGTATACCGGCCGGTGACGCGGCGCACGCGCGCCGAGGCGAGCGAGGTGAACACCGCCACGCCGCTCGCAATCGCCGAGACGGCGCCGGTCGCGGAGGCCGTGCCGAGGCGGTTGCCCTGCACGTAGAGCGAGGCGTAGGTCGCGACGTTATAATACAGGATCAGATACAAACTTCCGGTCACAACGAGATACCAGAACGACGGGCACTGGAACAGCTTTTTTATCAGCGCGCGGCTGTCCTGCTTAGGCTTGGCGGGGACGGGGCCGCAGTCCGTCAAAAACAGCGCTACGATCAGCAGCGCGACTGCGACCATGCCGATCAGGAAAAACACGTAGTACCACGCGATGTCCGCGAGCAGCCCGCCGAAGAACAGGATCGTCAGCCGCCCGAGCTGGATCATCGCCGTGGAGACGCCCATCACGCTCGCCCGCTCGTCGCCGGTAAAGCGCGCGGCGTTGAGCAGCGGGTACACGGACACGAACACGCCGTACGAAACACCCTGCAGCGCCGCGCAGGACAGAATCGCGATAAAACTTTTGCGAAACAGCAGCGAGAGCGCGCCGGCGAGCACGGAGAGCGCGAGCGCGGCCAGCGTGATGCGCTTTAATGAGAAGCGCGACTGCAGAAGCGGCAGCGCGAGGATGCCGGCGACGGAGAACAGACACGGCAGCGAGACCGTCAGCATGACGGTGGCCTGCGGGATTTGCGGGAACATCGCGACCAGGTCCGCCATCGCGACGGAGGGCAGGAGGTACACGAGGTTGATAAAGCACACCGCGTAGATTGCGATCTTATTTAACAGCGCCCGACGACCGCCCAGCGCGTTTTGTTCCATCTCGATTGTTCACCGTCCCGCCGGGCGGCCGAACATGCGCAGCGGCCGCCGCGCATCTTGCCGCCCATTCTTATTGCCCATCATACCGCGAAAGTGTTATGATGGAAATAGCCACTTTTCGCAAATTATATGGATACAATTTTTGCTATGCCGTACGTCGACCGCGGGAAAAGCGTCCCGCTGTATGAACAGATCTATAGCGCGATCAAGGAGGACATCCTGTCCGGACGTCTCCCGGGCGGCGCGCGCCTGATTGCCACGCGCCGGCTGGCCCTGGAGCTCTCCGTGGGCCGCAACACGGTCGAAAACGCGTACCAGCAGCTCGCCGTCGAAGGCTACGTCACGCCGCGGACCGGCTCGGGCTATACGGTCAACGACCTGGCGCTGCCGCACAGGGCGGGGGACGCGCGCCCGGCGATACCGCCTGCCGGAAGCGCGCGCAGCGGCGAACCCCCACCTCCGGAATTCGACTTTCGCAATAACCGCGTTGAAACGCGGCTGTTCCCCGCCGACCGGATGCGGCGCAGGATTCTCGAACACATCCGGCGCATGTCGGACGCGGACGCGCCCGATTATCCGCCGCAGCAGGGCGACGCAAGGCTGCGCGAGGCGGTGGCGGGGCACCTGTACGCAACGCGCGGCGTAGCGTGCCGCGCGGAGAACATCGTCATCACCTACGGGCACCAGTATTCGCTCGACGTCATCTGCACGCTGCTGATGGACGCGCGGCCGGTCGTGGCGATGGAGAACCCGGGGTACGCGGGCGCGCGCGAGCTGTTTTTGCAGCGCGGCGCGGGCGTCGTGCCGGTGCCCGTCGAACGCGACGGCGTCAGCGTCGCCGCGGTGCGCGCTTCGGATGCGAACCTTCTGTACACGACGCCGTCGCACCAGTTCCCGACGGGCGCGGTGCTGTCGATCAAGAAGCGCCTCGAGGCGGTCGACTGGGCGGCGGAGCGCGGCTACATCATTGAGAACGACTACGACAGCGAGCTGTGCTACAACTCGCGCCAGGTCCCCGCGCTGTACGCGATGGACGGCGGCGGGCGCGTGATCTATTTAGGCACGCTGTCCCGGCCGCTGTCGATGGAGCTGTGCGTGGCCTACATGGTGCTGCCCGACGCGCTTTTGCGCGTCTACCGCGAAAAATACGCTTTGCAGTACGGCAGCGTGCCGCCGTTCATCCAGCGCGCGGCGGCCGACTATATCGAGAGCGGCGACTGCGCGCGGCACATGGACCGCTTCCGCGTCGCGAGCCGCAAAAAGCGCGACCTGCTGCTTATCGAGATTGCCCGCGTGTTCGGCGACCGCGTGGCCGTCACGGCGGCGGGCGGCGGGCTGCACGTGCTGCTTAATGTCCGCGCGCCGTGGACGCCCGGCGAGCTGCTTGCCCGCGCGGAGGCGCGCGGCGTACGGCTCTATCCGGTCGCGGACTGCTATCCGCCCCCGGCGCCGCCGGCAGAAAAGCGGCTGATACTCGGCTACGGCGGCGTGGCCGCCGATAAGTTCGCCGAGGCGCTCGCGCGTTTGCAAAACGCGTGGTTCCCGCGGGAAAATTGACAGCGTTTGTGATAAAAAGGTATAATACGGTGTTTACGGCATCAGCCCGGACGGAAAGGGCCGCGTTTTGAAGGTTTTGTTTCACTCCGACGACTTTGGCATATCGGACGAGCAGGTGGAGGCGATTTTTAGCTGCGCGGAGCGCGGCTGCCTGGGCAGCGTGAGCGTGCTCGCCAACAGCCCGCGCTTAACCGAATATCTTGCCGCGCTATCAAAGCGCGCGCCGCGTCTGCTTGCCGGCGTGCACGTCAATTTCGTCGAGGGGCGCTGCACGGCCCCCGCCGCCGAGATCCCGCTGCTTGCGGGGAGCGACGGACTGTTCCGCAACTCCTACTCGCAGCTGTTTTTCAGAAGCCTTTTGCCGGGCCGCAAGGCGCTGAAAGCGCAGATGAAGCGCGAGGCGGCCGCGCAGATTGATGCCGTGCGCGCGGCCCTGCCCGCGGGCGCGCCGCTCCGTCTCGACACGCACCAGCATACGCACGCCATCCCGCTCGTGTTCGACGCGGTATTGGAGACGATCCGGGAAAACGGGCTGCCGGTGTCGTACCTGCGCATGCCGTTCGAGCCGATCAAACCGTTCCTGCGTCACCCGCGCGTGCTCTTGCAGATCCCAATAGAAAATTACTTTAAGCAGGCGCTGCTGTTCGTTTTTCATCTGATTAATCAAAAAAAGCTCGCCGCAGCGGGCATCCCGTCGGCGTCGTTCTCCGGCGTGCTGCTCACGGGCGGCGTGGCCGCAAAGACCGTCGAGCGCGTGCTGCCGGCGCTGATCGATTACGCGCGCGCGCGCGGCGCCGACCTCGAGGTTTTATTCCACCCGGGGCGCGTGCGGCAGCTTTCCGACTGCCCGGACGCAAAGAAAAAGGAGTTCGTCCGCTTCAACCTCTCGCCGCACCGCGAGGCGGAGTTTACGATGCTGCACGAGATCGCGCCGTTTGTGGAGCAATTGCGCGCGGCGGGACGGATCGAGTAAACCGCTAGAGAATCCGCAATTCGGCCAGGTATATTCGCAGCGCGCCGTAGTCGAGATCGACGATCTGATAGGCGCGGATGCCGCAGTTTCGCGCGCCCTCGACGTTTGCCGCAAGGTCGTCGACGAACAGGCAGCTTGCCGGGTCGAGGCCGTATTTGTCGAGGAGCCTCAGGTAGATGCGCTCGTCGGGCTTGACGAGCTTTTCGGCCGCGGAGATCACCTCGCCGTCGAGCATCGACAGCACGGGGTAGTCGTTCCGGTACGCAAAGAACCGCATCGAGGCGTTGGACAGCAGGTAGAGCCGGCAACCCCTTTCGCGAAGCTCGGCAACGAGCGTTTCCGCCTCGGGTATACGGTACAGCCAGCCGGGGGGGCCGACGAGGATGTCGCGCGCAATCCCGTGCAGCCGCTCGGGGAGCCTTTCCAGCGCCGTCGGCAAAAACGCCTCCGCGGTCAGTGTGCCGCCGTCGAGCCGCTGCCACTCGCCCGAGCGGAAGGTCGTGCGCAGGACCAGGTCAACGTCCTGCGCGTCCGGCACGCGCTCCGAGATAAACCGCTCCGGATCGAAACGAAGCAGCGTGTTGCCCATGTCGAATATCAGGTTTTTTATCATATTGTCCCCCGCATGCATACCCGTTCAGTATACGCCCATTATGACGAAGCCGCAAGGCGCGGCGGCGATTTGCCGCATTGCGCGGACAAGGGCGGTATGCTATACTATTTGTTCAGGCAATGCTTGGACAAAGGAGACAAACCATGGGGTTAGTGGATATACTGCTCGGCAATACGAGCGAGGGGCGGCTCAAGAAGCTGCGCCCGTACGTGGACCGCATCAACGCGCTCGAGCCCGACATGCAGCGGCTGACGGACGCCGAGCTGCGGGGCAAGACGCAGGAGTTTAAGGAGCGGCTTAATGCGGGCGAAACGCTCGACAGCCTCATGTGCGAGGCGTTTGCCGCCGTGCGCGAGGCGGCCGTGCGCACGGTCGAGATGCGGCACTTCGACGTGCAGCTGCTCGGCGGCATGGTGCTGCACCAGGGGAGAATCGCGGAGATGAAGACCGGCGAGGGCAAGACGCTCGTGGCGACATTGCCGTCGTACCTCAACGCGCTCACCGGCGACGGCGTGCACATCGTGACCGTCAACGACTATTTGGCCAAGCGCGACGCGCAGTGGATGGGCAAGATCCACAGGTTTTTGGGGTTAAGCGTCGGCTGCATCGTGCACGACATGGACAACGACGAGCGGCGCGCGGCCTATAAGTGCGACATCACCTACGGCACGAACAACGAGTTCGGCTTCGACTACCTGCGCGACAACATGGTCGTCTACCGCGAGCACATGGTGCAGCGCGACCTCGTGTACGCGATCATCGACGAGGTCGACTCGATCTTAATCGACGAGGCGCGCACGCCGCTCATCATCAGCGGCGCGGGCGAGGAGTCCTCGGAGATGTATATCGAGGCCGACCGCTTCGTCAAGGGGCTGGCACGCGGCAAGGACATCGTCGACCAGTCCAAGACCGAGCAGCTCATGGGCGAGGAACAGCCCGAGGACGGCGACTACCAGTGCAACATCAAAAAGCGCACCGTGCAGCTCACGGCCGAAGGCCTCGAGAAGGCGGAGCGGCGCTTCAACGTCGAAAGCCTCGCCGACCCCGCGAACATGGAGCTCAACCACCACATCTTTCAGGCGCTGCGCGCGCGCAGCCTGTTTACGCGCGATAAGGACTACGTCGTGCAGGACGGCCAGGTCATTATCGTGGACGAGTTCACGGGGAGGCTGATGTTCGGCCGCCGCTTCAACGAGGGGCTGCATCAGGCGCTCGAGGCCAAGGAGGGCGTCAAGGTCGAGAACGAGAACAAGACGCTCGCCACGATCACGATCCAGAACTACTTCCGCATGTTTCATAAGCTCGCCGGCATGACGGGCACGGCCAAGACCGAGGAGGCCGAGTTTACGGACATCTACAACCTCGACGTTGTGGAGATCCCGACGAACATGCCGATGATCCGCAAGGACTATAACGACGCCGTGTACGGCACGGAGGCGGGCAAGTTCCGCGCCGTGGTCAACGAGATCGAGCAGGCGCACAAGACCGGCCAGCCGCTGCTCGTGGGTACGATCTCGGTCGAGCGGAGCGAATACTTAAGCGAGCTGCTCGAACGCCGCGGCATCGCGCACGAGGTGCTCAACGCCAAGCACCACGCCAAGGAGGCCGAGATCGTCGCGCAGGCGGGCAAATTAGGCCAGGTCACGATCGCCACGAACATGGCCGGCCGCGGCACGGACATCCTGCTCGGCGGCAACCCGGAGTTTCTGGCGCGGCGCGCCCTGCGCCAGGAGGGCATGGAGGAGTACTTAATTGACGAGGCGACCGGCCACGCCGAAACGGACGACCCCGAGATTCTCGACGCGCGCGCGCGGTACGCGGACTACTATAAGCAGTTTAAGAAGGAGACCGAGCGCGAGCACGAGAAGGTCGTCTCGCTCGGCGGATTGCACATCATCGGCACCGAGCGGCATGAGAGCCGCCGCATCGACAACCAGCTGCGCGGCCGCGCGGGCCGCCAGGGCGACC
>CAZKGE010000104.1:0-1585 GCA_964552065.1 uncultured Oscillospiraceae bacterium
GGACGACGTGATCTCGTTCATCGCCGAGCACGTGCATTCCAATATCCGCGAGCTCGAGGGCTGTCTCACCCGCGTCGTGGCGTACAGCAATTTCCGGCGCGTGCCGCTCTCGCTCTCGATCACCGCCGAGGCGCTCAAGGACCTGCTGCCCGAGGTGAAGAAACGCGAGATCACGCCGCAGCTTATTAAAGAGACCGTGGCCGATTACTATTCCATCACGCTCGACAGCCTGAATTCGCAGCGGCGGGACCGCGAGATCGTGATGCCGCGGCAGATCGCCATGTACCTCTGCCACACGCTTTTGGGACTCCCTTATCTGCGCATCAGCTATTTGTTCGAGCGCAACGACCATACGACCTCCATCAACGCCTGCCGCAAGGTCAACGACCTGCTCGCCTCCGACGAGCGCTTTGCCGCCAGTCTCGAGGACATCAAAAAACGCATGGAATAGCTGTCCACAGTCTGTGGACGCGCACTGTGGACGGACTGTTGACAGCGTGGAGAGTATGGATGATGTGGAAACGGCTGCCGGTTAAGGAAGGCTTTTCCACAGCGCTTTGCACAGGGAAAAGCCTGTAACGGCCAGACGATTTTTCTGTTTTCCACACTATCAGCCGTCCCTACGACTGCTGCTGCTCTTATAAATACGGAATTGTTCATTACAAACTTGTGGATAACTTCAACGAAAGAGAGGGATCATCCATGCGGTTTTATATCGACTCCAAAGAATTGAACGCGGGCATACTGTCCGTCATTAAGGCTCTGCCTGTGCGCTCCTCGATGGCGGTGCTCGAGGGCATCTACGTCGAAGCGCTGCGCGACGGCGTCAAGCTGAAGTGCTCCGACCTGATGATGCAGAAGGAGTGTATCCTGCCCGCGACCGTCGAGGAGGAGGGCAAGGCCATCGTGCCGGGCAAGCTGTTCTCCGAGATGGTCAGAAAGCTCCCCGAGGCGATCGCCGAGATCTCGCTTGAGAACAAGTCCGTCAATATCTCGTGCGGCCGCGCCAAGAGCGCGATCCAGTGCATCGAGTACGAGGAGTTTCCGGACATGCGCTTTGCCGGCGAGACCTTCAAGCTCGCCATCGACCGCGAGGAATGCCGGGACATGATCCTCGAGACCGTCTTTGCGACCACGCAGGACGATTCCAAGCCATTGCTGACAGGAGCTTTGCTCGAGATCGGCGAGAATATCTCGCTCGTCGCGACCGATATGTACCAGCTCGCCAAGCGCAGCGCGCCGCTCAAGGAGTCCGTGCCGCCGCGCTCGGTCATAATTCCGGGCAAGTCTTTGCTCGAAATCGCGCGTATGATGGATGAGACGGAGAACGACGTCGAGCTTGTCTTTACGAGGACGCACGTTAAGGTCGACCTGTCGGGCAGCTGCCTTATCGCGCGGCTCCTCGAGGGCGATTATCTCGATTACCGGCCGCTCCTGCCCAAGGAGTTTAAGACGCGCGTGCTCGTCAACCGCGGCGAGCTCATCGAGAGCATCGACCGCGCGCAGCTCATGGCGCGCGAGGGCAACAACAACATCATTATGAAGATGCACAGCAACAAGCTCGTCATCACCGCCAACAGCTTCG
>CAZKGE010000104.1:1595-7381 GCA_964552065.1 uncultured Oscillospiraceae bacterium
CGCGGGCAACATCAACGAGGAGATGGACGTGCAGATCATCCGCGAGGACATCGACATCGCGTTCAATCCGCGCTACTGCATGAACATACTCAAGTCCGTCCGCGACGAGAACATCTATCTGGATTTTTTGACCAGCATCAGCCCCGCCGTCGTCCGCCCCGTGCAGGGCGACAAGTTCTATTATCTGATCGTGCCGGTGAGGATCTACTCGCAGTATTAGGCGGGAACGGACAGGGTTTTAACTGGACCGCTCTTTTATGGGAGCGGTTTTTGTTTTTCGGGAAAGACAACCAAATAAGTTGGGTTTTAAAATATGGGACGTTACTTTTCTTTCTAGAAAGAAAAGTAACAAAAGAAAGTCGGGAAGGAAATGTTGCTTAGCTTTCTTTTCGTTTCCTTTTCTTTCGCGAAAGAAAAGGAAATAAGAAAAAACTAAATCGTTTTCTTTTAGAAAAAGCAGTGTAAGAAAAGTTGGGAAGCGATTATTCCCAACTTTCTTTTGGTTTCCTTTTCTTTCGCAAAAGAAAAGGAAAGAGAGAAAAAGAAGAAAAATCCCAATTCCTCTCTTTCAAAAGAATCGATGAACGTTTCACGTGGAACATTGTTTTTTGATCGGTTACAACATATAATGACAGTAACACAAACCGGAGGAAATCATTCTGTGAAAGTGATAGCGGTTGCGAACCAAAAGGGCGGCGTCGGTAAGACGACGACGGCGGTGAATCTGTCGGCATGTCTGGCGGCCCAGGGAAAAAAGGTTTTGCTGATCGACATGGACCCGCAGGGAAACTCGACGAGCGGCCTTGGCGTGGATAAGCAATCGATCCAGCATTCGATTTACGACGTGCTGATCAACGAGGTGGCGCTTGACGACGCAGTACTTTCGACTGTGCAGGAAGGGCTGTTTCTGGTTCCGTCGCAGATTTCGCTGGCGGGCGCGGAGGTCGAGCTGGTCAACGCGATGGCGCGCGAGCACGTGCTGCAGAAAGCGATCGAGAATAGTAAGGAGACCTGTGACTACATATTCATCGACTGTCCCCCGTCGTTGGGGCTGTTGACGCTGAACGCGCTGACCGCGGCGGATACGCTGATGGTGCCGATTCAGTGCGAGTTTTACGCGCTGGAGGGGCTTTCGCTTTTGATGAACACCGTTAAACTGGTGCGGCGCAGCCTGAATCCGACGCTGGACGTGGAGGGCGTGGTGCTGACGATGTTTGACGCGCGGACGAACCTCTGCGTGCAGGTGGTCGAGGAGGTTAAGAAGTTCTTTAAGAACAAGGTATACGACACGATTATCCCGCGCAGCGTGCGTTTAAGCGAAGCGCCGTCGTTCGGGCTGCCGATCACGATGTACGCGCCCAAGAGCGCGGGCGCGATGGCGTACGAGACGCTGGCGGCGGAGGTGATCCGGAAGGAGGCTGTCGAATGCCCGGCATGAAGAAGCAGGGGCTCGGGCGCGGGCTGGACGCGCTGCTCGATTACGCGGGGCCGGCCGAGCCCGCGGGCGGCGTGCTGCAGGTCGACGTGAACCAGATCGACAACAACGCTCAGCAGCCGCGGAAGCAATTCGACCAGGACGCGCTGAACGAGCTTGCCGCGTCCATCCGCACGCACGGCATCGTGCAGCCGCTCCTCGTCAAGCGCCAGGGCGGGCGGTACCTGATCGTTGCCGGCGAGCGGCGGTTCCGCGCCGCTCGCATTGCGGGGCTGACCGAGGTGCCCGTGATCGTGACGGACTTCGACGGCGCGGCGATGCACGAGGTGTCGCTGATCGAGAACATTCAGCGCGAGGACCTCAACCCGATCGAGGAAGCTGCCGCGATCCGCTTTTTGATGCGGCAGCACGACATGACGCAGGAGGAGGTCTCCGCGCGCATCGGCAAGAGCCGGCCCGCCGTCGCCAACGCGCTGCGGCTTTTGCAGCTGCCCGAGCGCGTGATCGAACTTTTGCGCACAGGCACGATCTCCGCCGGGCACGGCCGCGCGATTGCCGGCGTCGAGGGCGAGAAGCTCCAGCTGCAGCTGGCCGACGAGACTGTGCGCCTTGGGTATTCCGTGCGCGCGCTCGAGTCGCGGATCAAGCACCTGTCCGAGAAGAAGCCCGAGAAGGTGAAGCCGCAGCCCGAGAAGCGCACCGCCGAATGGGAGGCCGCCGAGGAGTCGCTGCGCGAGAAGTTCGGCACGCGCGTGCGCATCGAGGGCAGCGTGAAAAGGGGTAGGGTCGCGATTGAGTTCTATTCCGAAGAGGAATTAAAGAGGATTTACGAGATGCTGTATTCGGCGTGAGGAAACGGGAGGGGACGGTTTACTTTTCTTTCTGGAAAGAAAAGTAACAAAAGAAAGTCGGGAAAGGGTTCTTTATTCGCTTTCTTTTCGTTTCCTTTTCTTTCGCGAAAGAAAGGGAACGGGGCATAAATAATTAAACAGCCCGGGGCATTTGCCCCGGGCTGTTTATACCAAAATAAAGTGCTTGCGTTACGCCTGCGGATCGTCCTTCGGAGGTTCGTCCACAGCATCCGGTTTGGTCGCATTTGTTTCACGTGAAACAATGACGCCCTTCTTAATCAGCGCCAATATCGCGACGCCGGCGGCGATCACGAACACGCCGATGAACTGCGACGTCGACAGCAGGCCGACGAAGCCGCGGTCGTCGCTTCTATAGAACTCGATAAAGAAGCGCCACACGCCGTACAGGATGCAGTACCAAGCCAGCACCGTGCCGTACGGTTTTTTGCGCGTGACGAGGTACACGAGCAGGATGGCGAGCAGCAGCAGGAACGCGCTCTCGAGCAGCTGCGTCGGCACGAGCGGCACGCCGGCGGGCGCGCCCGAGCCTTCCGGAAATATCACGTGCAGCGCGCCGCCCGTTTCGCAGCCGTAGCAGCAGCCGGCGAGGTGGCAGCCGACGCGGCCGACCGCTTGCGCCAGCGCCAGCGACGGCATGAACAGGTCAGAAAGCGCAAAGAAGTTCTTTTTATACTTGCGCACGTAGAGCAGCACGCCAGCGATGCCGCCGATGAGCGAACCGTAGAACACGAAGCCCTGCGTGAGCATGCCGGCAAATATCGACGGGTCGGCGATGATGTTTTTCAGCTCCGTAATCCAGTACAAAAGCTTCGCGCCGACGAGGCCGAGCAGGATGGCGTACAGCGCGGCGGTGAGGATGTCGTCCTCGGTGAATGTCGAGAAGCGCTTTGTGTAGTACAAAAGCGCGAGCGCGAGCAGCATGCCCAGGCTCATCATGAGGCCGTACGCGGGGATCGAAAGACCGAACAGATGGAAAAACGGCTGCATACGCGGTTCTCCTCAGGACACCGGGAACGGGATGGAGGAAAAGTGCTGCGTCATATATCCGGCACCGGCGGCGAACAGCACGATTGCGATCAGCGCGAGCAGATAGAGGAGCGTCATGACAGAGCCCGCGATGACGCCGACGAGGCCGGTCGCATAGCCGGCCACGTTCATGCCATTCTCGGGAATGGCGCGCTCGAGCGCGAAGCACTTGTTCCGGCGGCTGCGCTTGACTGCGAGCGCGCCGAACACGATGGCCGCGATCGAGAGCGTGGGAAACCAGGCAAGCAGCGCCGAGACGATGCCGAATATCATGGCCGTGACCGACTGGTCCTTGTGCGTAAATTCGTCGACAGCCGCGGGCGCGGGAGGCTGAGTAAATTCGGATTGATAGTCCATGGCGGATTCTCCTTTTTTTGTCCGCAGCGCGGGATTTTTTTTATTTTACCATGGGGGCCGGTCAAAGTAAAGAAACCGCGCTTTGCGTTGACAAACGGGCAAAGTGGCGGTACATTATAGGACAAACGACCGTTCTTTTATGCGGCGGGGCCGGCGGGAACGGGCGGAAATGATTGGGTAAGCAGCAGAAGGGGACGGGTATGTCGGACAGATACGAACCGGCGGTCATCGAGCCGAAATGGCAGAAAAACTGGGACGAAGGCCGCGCGTTTGCCGCGGAGGCTTCGCATGAGAAGAAGAAGTTTTATGGGCTGATCGAGTTTCCGTACCCGTCCGGGCAGGGCTTGCACGTCGGGCATCCGCGCTCGAACACCGCGCTGGACATCATCTGCCGCAAGCGGCGCATGGAGGGCTGCAACGTGCTCTACCCGATCGGCTGGGACGCGTTCGGCCTGCCGACCGAGAACTACGCGATCAAGACCGGCATCCATCCGGCCAAGGTCACGCAGGAGAACGTGGAGCAGTTCCGCACGCAGCTGAAGCGCCTCGGGTTCTCGTTCGACTATTCGCGAGAGGTCAACACGACCGACCCGGACTACTATAAATGGACGCAGTGGATATTCCTGAAGTTCTTCGAGAAGGGGCTGGCCTATAAGGCGGAGATCCCGATCAACTTCTGCACGTCCTGCAAAGTCGGCCTGGCCAACGAGGAGGTCAAGGACGGCGTGTGCGAGCGCTGCGGCGGCGAGGTCGTGCGCAAGGTCAAGAGCCAGTGGATGCTCAAGATCACGGCCTACGCTGAGCGGCTGATCGACGATCTGGTGGGCCTCGACTACATCGAGAAGGTGCGCACGCAGCAGATCAACTGGATCGGCCGCAGCACGGGCGCGGAGGTCACGTTTGCCGTCGGGCGCGCGGACGGCGGGAGCGCCGAGGCGCTCAGCATCTACACGACGCGGCCGGACACGATGTTCGGCGCGACGTACATGGTCGTCTCGCCTGAGCACCCGATCGTCGACGCGCTCGCGGGTTCGATCCAAAACATGCCCGAGGTCGAGGCGTACCGGAAGGCCGCGGCGGTCAAGTCGGACTTCGAGCGCAGCGAGCTTGCCAAGGACAAGACGGGCGTCGCGCTCGCCGGCGTGCACGCGGTCAACCCCGCAAACGGCGAAAAGATACCGATATTCATCTCGGACTACGTGCTGATGGGCTACGGCACCGGCGCGATCATGGCGGTGCCCGGCCACGACGAGCGCGATTATGCGTTCGCCAAGAAATTCAGCCTGCCGATCGTCGAGGTCGTGTCGGGCGGCGACATCTCCGAGGCGGCGTACACGGACTGCGACAGCGGCACGATGGTCAACAGCGGTTTCCTCGACGGCATGACCGTGCCCGAGGCGATCGAGGCCATGACCGCCTGGCTTGAAGAACGCGGCCTCGGCCGGCGCAAGGTCCAGTACAAGCTGCGCGACTGGGTCTTCTCGCGCCAGCGCTACTGGGGCGAGCCGATCCCGCTCGTGCACTGCGAAACCTGCGGCTGGGTGCCGGTGCCGACCGAAGAACTGCCGGTCAGGCTGCCGGACATCGAGAACTTCTACCCCGCGGACGACGGCTCGTCGCCGCTTGCGCGCGCGACCGACTGGGTGCATACCACCTGTCCGCGCTGCGGCGGCAAGGCCGAGCGCGAGACCGACACGATGCCGAACTGGGCCGGCTCGAGCTGGTATTTTTTGCGCTATACCGACCCGCACAATATGGAGCGGTTTGCCGACCCGGCCGAGCTTGCCTACTGGCTGCCGATCGACTGGTACAACGGCGGCATGGAGCACACGACGCTGCACCTGCTCTACTCCCGCTTCTGGCACAGATTTTTGTACGACATCGGCGTGGTTCCCACGAAGGAACCCTATCAGAAGCGCACGAGCCACGGCATGATCCTGGGCGCGGACGGCGAGAAGATGTCGAAGTCGCGCGGGAACGTCGTCAACCCCGACCTGATCGTCGACGAGCTGGGCGCGGACGCGTTCCGCACGTACGAGATGTTCATGGGCGCGTTCGATCAGGCGATCCCGTGGTCGACCGAGGGCGCGCGCGGC
>CAZKGE010000105.1:0-3060 GCA_964552065.1 uncultured Oscillospiraceae bacterium
CGTTCCCGCCGTGCTCGGCGAGGGCGCAACGATACTCGGGCGCATGCAGGGCGCGGCGCTCGTGGGGAAGCACTACAAGCCGCTGTTCGAGCTGCCGGTGAACTTTAACGGCAAGGACGGCTACCGCATCGTGTCCGACCCGTACGTGACGCTGACCGAGGGCACGGGCGTGGTGCACCAGGCGCCCGCGTTCGGCGAGGACGACGCGCGCGTCGGCCGCGAGCACGACCTGCCGTTTTTGCAGTTTGTCGACGCCACGGGCCATATGTGCGGCGGCACGCCGTGGGACGGCCTGTTCGTCAAGGATGCGGACAAGGAGGTGCTGCGCGCGCTCAAGGAGAGCGGCAAGCTCCTCTGTGCGCCGACCTTCACGCATAGCTACCCGTTCTGCTGGCGCTGCGACACGCCGCTGATCTACTACGCCCGCGAGAGCTGGTTTATCAAAATGACCGCCGTGCGCGACCGGCTGATCGAGTTTAACCGCCGCATCAACTGGATTCCGGACTCGATCAAGGAAGGGCGCATGGGCAACTTTGTCGAAAACGTGATCGACTGGGGCATCTCGCGCGAGCGGTACTGGGGCACGCCGCTGCCCGTGTGGATCTGCGGCTGCGGCCACGTGCACGTGGTCGGCAGCAAGCGGGAGCTCTCGGAGCTCGGCAAGGGCGTGCCCGCAGACCTCGAGCTGCACAAGCCCTATATCGACGCGGTCGAGCTAAGCTGTCCGGACTGCGGCGCGCGCATGAAGCGCGAGAACGCCGTGGTCGACTGCTGGTACGACTCCGGCTCGATGCCGTTTGCGCAGTGGCACTATCCGTTCGAGAACCGCGAGGTATTCGAGCGGCGCTATCCCGCGGACTTTATCTCCGAGGCGGTCGACCAGACGCGCGGCTGGTTCTATACGCTGCTCGCGATCTCGACCTGCCTCTTCCCCGAGCCGTCCTTCCAGAACTGCGTCGTGATGGGCCACGTGCAGGACATGGAGGGCCGCAAGATGAGCAAGCATTTGGGCAACGTGGTCGACCCGTGGACGGTGCTCGATAAACAGGGCGCGGACGCGGTACGCTGGTATTTCTATGTCACGTCCATGCCGTGGCTGCCGAGCCGGTTCAGCGCGGAGGCCGTGTCCGAGACGCAAAGAAAGTGCATCGGTACGCTGTGGAACACGTACGCGTTCTACGTGCTGTACGCCGACATCGACGGCTTCGACCCCACAAAAAGCGATCTTGCATCCTGCGCGCTCTCCAAGATGGACCGCTGGGCGCTCTCGCGCCTCAACACGGTGATCGGGCGCATGGACGCGTTCCTGAACGATTACCGCATCACCGAGGCCGCGCGCGAGCTGCAGGCCTTCGTCGACGAATTATCGAACTGGTACGTGCGCCGCTGCCGCGACCGCTACTGGGGCCCGGACATGACGCCCGACAAGCGCGCGGCCTACACGACACTGTTTACTTGCCTGCGCGACGTTACGCTCCTTGCCGCGCCGTTTTTGCCGTTTATGACCGAGGCGATCTACCAGAACATCGTGCGTTCGGTCGATCAAGCCGCGCCCGGGAGCGTGCATCTCTGCGATTACCCGAAGGCCGACGCGGCGCGTATTGACGCGGCGCTCGAAACGTACATGGCGCGCGTGCTCGACATCGTCACGCTCGGCCGCAGCGCCAGAAACGGCGCGGGCCTCAAGGTGCGCCAGCCGCTTTCGTGCCTGTACGTGCAGGGCGAAGCGCTGCCGGAGGAGTACTGTTCGATCATCGCGGACGAACTCAATGTAAAAGCCGTGCGGTTTGTCGCCGACGCGTCGGCGTTCATCAGCTACCGCGTCAAGCCGCAGCTGAAGACGCTCGGGCCGCGCTACGGCAAGTCGCTGCCGGCCATTTCGCAGCGCCTTGCGGGCGAGGGCGTCGGGGACGCGGTCGTCGCCGCGCACGCCGCGGGCGGCGTCTACGCGTTCGACCTCGACGGGCTAAGCGTCGAGCTTAGTGCGGACGACGTGCTCGTGTCCGCGGAGAAGAAGGCGGGCTTCGTGTCCGAGACCGAGCGCGAGCTCACCGTCGTGCTGGACACGAACCTCACGGACGCGCTGATCGACGAGGGATTCGTGCGCGAGACCGTCTCCAAGGTGCAGTTTATGCGCAAGGCCGCGGGCTTCGAGGTCGCCGACCACATCGTGCTCTACGCGGACGGCAGCGCGCGGCTGGCCGCGCTGCTCGAGCGGTTTTCAAGCAGCGTCTGCGCCGACGTGCTGGCCGACCGGCTCGTGTTTTCCGGCGGCGTCGACGGGTACGCGCAGGACTGGGACATCAACGGCGAGACCGTGCGCCTCGGCGTGAAAAAAGCGTAGGGAAAGAGAAGGACATATGCTGGGGACTATCGTCAACGCCGCCGCCATCGCGGCCGGCGGGCTGATCGGCCTGCTGCTTAAAAAAGGACTGAACGAACGCGTCGGCGATACCGTCATGAAGGGCGTCGCGCTCGTCGTGCTCTACATCGGCATCTCGGGTGCGCTCAAGGGGCAGAACGTGCTCATTGCGACGCTGTCGATCGTGATCGGCGGCGTCATCGGCTCCGCGCTCGACCTCGACGCGCGGTTTACGAACCTCGCGCATAAGCTCGAGAGGCTGTTCGTCAAAAACGGTTCGGCGAACTCGACGTTCGGCGAGGCGTTCGCGACCACGACGCTCCTGTTTTGCGTCGGCGCGATGGCCGTCGTCGGCTCGCTCAACAGCGGCCTCACCGGCGACCACGAGGTGCTCTTTGCCAAGAGTTTGCTCGACGGCGTGTCGAGCGTGATGTTCGGCGCCGCCCTCGGGCCGGGCGTGATTCTCTCCGCCGTGCCCGTGCTGCTCTATCAGGGCGCGATCACGCTGCTCGCGCAGGTGATTCAGCCGTTTCTGTCCGACGCCGCCGTCGCCGAGATGACCTGCGTCGGCTCGCTGCTCATCATCGCGATCGGGCTGAACATGATGGGCGTTACGAAGATTAAGGTCATGAACTACATCATCGGCGTGTTTCTGCCGATGGCGCTGTGTTTGGTTATGTAAGGGGGAACGAAGGGAC
>CAZKGE010000105.1:3070-7376 GCA_964552065.1 uncultured Oscillospiraceae bacterium
TTTTGGAACCCGGGGGGTGGGCGAAACAAAAAAATGGCCTTCCAAAAGTGTTCCCCTCCTTGGGGGGGGGTGTGGGGGGCGCCCCCCCAAACGTACCCTCCCCCCCTACCGATACGTCAGCTTTGCCACGAGCACGCCGACGGCGATGCCGACGAGGTTGGATATCAGCGCCACGGGGATGGTATAGCGTGTTTTCTTGATGTTGACGGAGCCGAAGTACAGCGCGATCTCGTAGAAGATCGTCTCGGTGGAGCCCATGAGGATGCTGGCGGTGTAGCATACGAGCGTATCGACGCCGTAGGCGTCGAAGAGGGAGCTGAGCACGGCCAGCGCGCCGCTGCCGGACAGCGGCCGGATCAGCACGAACGGCAGCAGGCGCGCGTCGAAGCCGACGGCCGAACAGGCGGGCGTAAACAGGCGCGTGATAAAATCGAGCGCGCCGCTGCCCTGGAGCACGCGGATGGCCATGAGCATGCCGGCCAGGTACGGCAGTATGCGCAGCAGCACGGGCAGCCCCTCGGCGGCGCCGGTCACGAACGCGTCGTACACGTCGACGCGCTTATACAGCCCGTAGACGAGCACGAGCACGAGCAGTGCGGGTATGATGGCGCTGCTTATCGCTTCGACAGGACTTTGCATAAAGCTATGGCGGTGACGGCGGCGGCGACGGACGCGGCGAGGCACGGCAGCACGATGTTCGCGGCGGAGACGCTGCCCGCGGCCTGGCGCAGCGCGATCAGGCTCGTGGGCACGAGCTGTATGCACGACGCGTTGACGCAGAGGAGCGTGCACATCTCGTCGGTGGCGGTGCCGGGGTGCGGGTTCAGCTTCTCCAGCTCCTGCATGGCCAAGAGGCCGAACGGCGTGGCGGCGTTGCCGAGCCCGAGCATATTGGCGGCGATTGTGAGCGTAATCGCGGCCGCGGCCCCGCCCGCGCGCGGGAACAGAGCGCGCGTAACGAACGCGAGCCTGCGCGAGAGCGAGTCCATCAGCCCCACGCGTTTGACGATGCCCACGATGCCGAGAAACAGCAGGTACGCGCCGGCAAGCTCGAAAGCCAGCGTCACGGCGCTGCGCGCGCCCAAGAGCAGCGCGTCCGTGGCGGCGGCGCCGCCCTGCGTCGCGACCATCAGGACCGAGCCAATAATCAGCATGATGCTCCAAATGACAGCCATACTCATATATAGCCCGTTTGAAAACGGAATATGGCAGGATTTTAAATTTTTTGCCGATCCGCCCGCTTTGCCATAATTACTTGGTATAATAAGCTGATTTTCAATATGCCGCGCGAAAAAAAGCTCTGCGCGGAACACTCCCGGTTTACAAAGGAAGGGTCGAACGATTGAAACGGTTCATCGCGGTTATCCTGTCGCTCTCCATGGTGCTGCCGCTCGTTCTGTCCGGCTGCTCCGTGATCACGAAGGGCAGCGACTACTGCATTAAATTCCTGGACAACATCATCGCGGGCGAATACGACGAGGCGTACGACATGCTGGCCGAGAGCATCAAGGTGCCCGAGGTCAAGCTGACGCGCTCGGAGAAGCGCGCGCTCGAGGAAGCGGAGAAGGCCGCCGAAGCGACCGCCGCGCCCACGGAAGCGCCGGCCGGGGCGCCGTCCGCAACGCCTGAGGACGAGTACGCGGAGTACGACGAGAACGCGACGGACACGCCGCTGCCGGAGCTGACGACGGACCAGTCCGGCGCGCTCGTGACGCCGACGCCGGTGCCGGTGATCACCGGCCTCGGCGACGACGACGAGAACCCGAGCGCGTCGGACGACGCGAGCCGCAACCTTTCCGACGAGGACGCGGCGGACCCGACGCTCGAGAACGGCGCGACGCCGACGCCCGCGGACGACGAGGCGGAGGCAACGCCCGCCGGCGAAGCGGAGGCAACGCCGACGCCCAAGCCCACGCCGACCCCGACGCCGTCGCCGACGCCGACGCCCGCGCCGCAGTACGACGCGCAGGGCAACCTGATCATCCCGGAGGTGATCAGCCGCGCGGACTTTATCGAGAAATACGAGAGCGTGTTTGAAGAGCTGCAGCTCACCGGCGTCGACTACACCGTCACGGACGTCGTCGACGGCGAGATATTGGGCAGCATTACATACGATTTGACGTACCATTCGCAGCGCGGCGGGGACCTGACGTTCTCGTTCGAGATGACGGCCAACCGCATCGAGCACCGCTGGACGATCGCGTGGTCGCCCACACTGATATTCCCGATGATGGACTGGGGCGACAACGTGCGCGTCGGCATCCTGCAGGCCAACCGCGGCGAGATTTTGTGCCAGAACGAGGCGTACGCGCAGAACGTGAACATCATCACGGTGTTCGCCGTGCCGTCGACGGTCGTCGAGGCGGCCGAGGCGGCGGCCAGGGACGCGAGCGCGACCGAGATGCCGACCACGGAGCAGATCTACCAGGAGTTTGCCAGGAAGGTCGCGGCGATTCCGGAGCTGGAGCTGACGGAGGAGGTCGTCGTCAAGGCGCTCAACCGCCAGGTGAACAACTTCTCCAAGCTCAAGACGTTCTTCCCGGACGAGATGAGCCTGGACCTGCAGGCGACGATTCTCGACATAAAGGGCCTCGCGGTCGATACGGCTAACTACGGCACGCAGCGGTATTATCCGTTCGGCTCGTCGCTGTGCCACATCGTCGGCTACGCCGGCATCATCACCAAGGAGAAGAAGCTCTACTACGAGCGCATCGGCGACACGCGCTACAACGGCGACTCGTGGGTGGGCAACTACGGCCTCGAGTATGTCTATGAGGATACGCTGCTCGGTACGAACGGGCGGTTTACGTATATCCAGGACCCGAACGGCGGGTCTAAAGGCATGCTCTACAAGACCGACGCGGTCGACGGCAAGGACCTGCACTTAACGATCAAGCCGGAGCTGCAGGAGCGGCTCGAGGACGTGGTCGACACGACGATCTACGACAAAACGATCCACGGCGCGGTCGTCGTGATCAACCCGAAGACCGGCGCGATACAGGCCATGACGAGCTTCCCGGGGTTCGACCTCAACTACCTGGCCCGAGGCATGCCGGCGGAGGAGTGGGAGGCGCTCAAGGCCGATCCCACGATCCCGCTGTACAACCGCTGCACGCAGGGACTGTATACGCCGGGCTCGGTGTTTAAGGCCATGACCTCGGCCGCGCTGCTTGAGACGAACACGATGTCGTCGACGGACGTGTTCGCCGGCAGCGAGCAGGCGCACATCGACGGCGACGCGTGGTTCCCGTCCGACGCGTTCACAAACTCCATGCCGGAGCGCACGGACACGGGCTCCTGGAAGGAGCAGAGCAACGACAGGCCGCTCCGGCGCACGGAGAACACGGGCAGGCATACACCGATGAACATGTTCAACTCGATCATCGACTCGGACAACCTGTTCTTTGCCTACGGCGCGATGCGCATGGGCTGGACGAAGTTCAAGGCCTATTTGCAGAAGCTCGGCTGGGAGGAGCCGATCGACCTCGAGGTGCAGGAGGGCGTCATCGACGAGGAGACCGGCGTGGACAAACGGCTTGAGACGAGCACGCCGCAGATCTACGACATCACGAAGAAGCAGAACGACTACGACCTTGCCGTGACCGGTTACGGCCAGGGCCAGATCCTCGTTTCGCCGCTGCAGATGGCGTGCTTCGTGTCCGCCTACGCCAACGACGGCGCCGTGATGCAGCCGTACGTGGTCGACTCCGTCTGGCACGCGTCCGGCACGGATTACACGCTCATCGAGCAGCGCGAACCGAAGGTGTGGAAGCACCTTTTGCAGCAGTCAACCGTCGATACGATCCTGCCCGCGCTGCGCGAGGTCTGTATCTCCGGTACGGCGCGCTCGATGAACAAGAGCTTTATTACCAAGGCGATATTCGACCTTGGGTATTCGTTTGCGGGCAAGACGGGCACCGCCGAGATCACGAACGACAAGACGCGCGAGCTGGCATGGTTCGTCTGCTGGCGCGACAAGTACAAGGAGGACGGCACGCCCGTCTCCGACGAGGACGCGCGCCTGGTCTGCATCGTGCTCGAGGTCAATCTGCCGCTCGGCATCGAGTGGAGCCAGATGAAGTACGACATCGCTCGCGCCATGCTCAAGAAGGACGTGCTCAACGGCGATTATTGAGGCGGGGGACAAGGAACGAGGAACGGTTTGCAGGGGCCTTGCCCCTGCATTCCACCAGAGGGACACGTCCCTTTGGAAACCCGGCGAAGGGTATGCTTCCGAATACCTCTCCTATCTTTTGTTTCTTTTCTTTAAGAAAAGAAGCGGGTGCGCGAGGGCGGAGCCCTCGCA
>CAZKGE010000106.1:0-7376 GCA_964552065.1 uncultured Oscillospiraceae bacterium
GGGAAGGGCGGACGGCCCGGCGGGCGGCTCCCGACTTTCTTTTGTTTCTTTTCTTTCCAGAAAGAAAAGAAAGGCCGGTTTCTTCTTCTTCCTTTTCTTTCGAGAAAGAAAAGGAAGTAAAAAGAAAGCTGGGAAGGGCGGACGGTCCGGAGGACGGCTCCCGACTTTCTTTTGTTTCTTTTCTTTCTAGAAAGAAAAGAAAGGCGGTTTTCTTTACTTCCTTTTCTTTCCGAAAAGAAAAGGTACGCCGTCCATTTACCCGCGTGAATTTCTTCCTTTTTCTGCAACCTGTGGTATGTTGGTACAGTGTTCCGTATAAAGAACGAACGAAGAGGGGGAATCTTTTATGAAACGAAACGTCATCTGTGCTCTCCTTGCGGTTCTGCTCTCGGCGGGACTGCTGTTTACCGCGTGCGCGGCGCGATCGGCCGCGCCGGCGGAGGACCAGAGCGCGTCCGCGGCGTACGCGCCGGCGCCGGCGGCCGGACCGGGCTTCGGCGCGGCGGAGGCTGCGGACTCGGCCAAGGCGGAGTCCGATCAGCAGTCCAATGCGCCTGTGGAGATGCCGCAGGATGCGGACGTGCGCAAGATCGTGTACAACGCGTACATGTCGGTCACGGCGGACGACCCGGCTGCGGCGCTGCAGCTTCTGACCGAAAAAACGCAGGCGCTCGGCGGCTACCTCTCCGGCAGCTACACGACGAACGACGAGCTTGGCGCGGTTTCCTGCTCGGCGACGCTCAAAGTGCCGGCCGACAAGCTGGAGACGCTGGTCGCGGCGGCCGGCGACATCGGCAAGGTGAACAGTTACCAGCTTTCGAGCGACGACATCTCGCTGTCGTACTACGACATTCAGGCGCGGCTGGGGAGCGCCGAGGCCGAGGAGGCCCAGCTTCTGGAGCTGCTCAAGAGCAGCAAGACGGTTGAGGAAGTGCTGGCGGTGCGCGAGAGCCTTGCCCGGGTGCGCAGCGACATCGAGAGCTACCGCGGCCAGATCAACCTTTGGGACAACCTCGTCGCCTACGCGACGCTCGACATCACAGTGAACCGTACGCCGCGCGCCGCCGTCGAGGGCGAGGGCGAGCTGATCGCGCTGTGGAAGGCGTCGGACGTCGGCAAGAAGATGTCGCTCGGCTTCCAGAACAGCCTGCGCTTTGTCGTCAACGCGGTCGGCGCGATCGGCATATTCCTGGCGTACGCGCTCGTGCCCGTGGGCTTAGTGCTCGGCGTCGTGTTCGGCATCCGTGCGATCCTGCGCGCGACCGCCGGTAAGCGCAGCGCGCGCAAGGAGCGCCGCAGGCTTAAGCGGGAGGCCAAGCAGGCAAAGCGCGCGGCAAGGACCACGGTAAAACGCGAATAAAACAAAACGAAGCCGCGGCGGGCGCGGGCGTCCGTACCCGCCGCGCGAATGATTGAGGGGGGACAGACGTTGGTAGAAATCAGGCTTGCCGAGACAAAAAAGGACCTCGTGCGCTTTATGGAGTTCCCGCTGGAGCTGTACCGGGACAATCCGTACTACGTGCCGGACATGCTTTCGAGCCAGGTGGCGGACATGCAGCGGGACAAGAATCCCGCGTTTGAATACTGCGACGCGAGGTGCTATCTCGCGTTCCGGAACGGGAAGATCGTGGGGCGCGTGGCGGGCATTTTAAACGAGCGCGCGAACGAGAAGTTTCGGAAGAAGTACCTGATCTTTTCGAGCCTGGATTTCATCGACGACGGCGAGGTCGTCGACGCGCTGTTCGACGCGGTCGAGGGCTGGGCGCGGGAGCTTGGCTGCGAGGCCGTGCACGGGCCGCTGGGCTTTTCGGACATGGACCGCGAGGGGATGTTGATCGAGGGCTTCGATAAAAAGAGCCTGTTCTATACGTATTATAATTATCCGTACTATATCAAGCACATGGAACGGCGCGGCTACGGCAAGGAGATCGACTGGGTCGAGTGCCGCATCACGCTGCCCGCCGCGCCGGACCCGGGGCTTGTGGAGATCGCGGAGCATATTCGGCAGAAGAAGAACCTGCGCGTCATCAACTTAAACGACCAGCCCATCAAAAAGACCGCGCGCGACATGTTCGAGCTGTACAACAACACGTACTGCGCGCTGTTCGGCATGGTGCCGCTGACCGAAAGGCAGATCGTCAAGTATATCGGCGAGTTCCGGCCCATGGTCGACGAGCGCACGACGTCGTTTGTCTACGACGATAACGGCAGCCTCGTCGCGTTCGGCATCTGCTGCCCGTCGCTCGACTCTGCGCAGCAGAAGAGCCGCGGCCGCATGCTCCCGTTCGGCTGGTTCCACATGCTGCGCGCGCTCAAGGGCAAAAACGACACCGTCGACCTGCTGCTCATCTCCGTGCGGCCCGAGCTGCAGGGCCAGGGCGTCAACGCGATCGTGATGGTCGACATGCTCAAAAAAGTGCTCAAGGCGGGATTCAAGTTCGCCGAGACCGGGCCCATGCTCGAAACCAACACCAAGGTGCTCTCGCAGTGGCGGCATTTTGACACCGAACAGCACAAGCGCCGCCGCTGCTGGGTTAAGGAGCTGTAGGGCGGGGATACGTTAAGGGTACGTTAACGGGAACGTTGGGGGTTCCACCCCCAAACCCCCGCCAAGGGCCTGAGGCCCTTGGAACCCGCAGGAAAACTCGGGGATTGTTTGGGGAGCTATAGTTGAGTTTCATTCCTGGTTTTCGCAAGCTCTGCGGAGAGCACGAGGTTTTCAGAATCCAACACAAAAAGCAGCCTTTCGGGCTGCTTTTTTAGCTGGGTTTCCAAAGGGACGTGTCCCTTTGGCGGTGGTTTGGAGGCAGCGCCTCCAACGTACCCTTACAAGAACCGTACCTTCCCCTCCTACTTCAACCTCTTCAAAATATACGTGCGCAGCTGCTCCGCCGTCTCGGGCACGAACGCAACGCACCTTGCCATGCCCTGCGCGCGGGCGCCGCGGCCGCCGCCCTTGCCGCCGGTGGCGGCGTTGACGGACTGGATCAGCTCGCCCATATCGAGCGGCACATTGTCCGAGCAGGCGAGCGCGTAGAAGAGCTGCCCGTCCGAGAGCGAGAACAGCGCCGCGACGGCGGATTGGAGCCCGACGAGCAGCGACGCTAAGGCAGAGAGCCGCCCGGCGTCGGCGCGCTCGAGCGCGGCCACGACGACAGCGACGCCGCTTACAGTAGGCGCGTCGGCAAGGAGCGCGCGCGCGAGCAGGCTGTTGGCCTCGTCGGCAAGCAGCTTCTCGCCGCGGCGCGCGGCGGCGTAGGAATCGAACAGCTTTCCCACCGCATCGGGCACGTTCTCGCGCGCGGTGGAGAAGCGCCGCGCGAGCGCGGTCAGCATCGCGTGCTCGGCGGAAGCGAACGCGCTTGCGCGCGCGCCGCACAAAAACGTGATGCGCGTGCCGCCCTTGTAGGATATGGCGTCGGTGACCAGGATGTGGCCGATTTCGCCGGTGAAGCGGCAGTGCGGCGCGCAGCACGTGCACGCGTCGGCGCCCTCGACGGACACGACGCGGATGGGCGCGGCGAGCCCCTCGGCGTGCTTGCGCAGCGGCAGCGCGGCAAGCTCGGCCTCGGACGCGTAGCAGGCCGCGGAGACGGCGAGGTTCTTTGTAATCAGCGCGTTCGTCTCGCGCACGGCCGCGGCGAGCGGCTCGGCGTCGACCGGGATGTCCGTGTCGATCGTGGAGTAGCTTTCGGCCATGTGGAAGCCGACGTTCGCCGCGCCGAGGGATTGATACAGCACGTACGAGAGCAGGTGCTCGCCCGTGTGCTGCTGCATGTGGTCGAAGCGCCGCGCCCAGTCGAGCGCGACGTCGACCGGGTTCCCGACGGATAGCGCGCGGTCGGTCCGGTGGACCACCTCGCCGTCTTTTTCAAACACGTCGAGCACGGCGGCGTCCCCGATGGTCCCGAGGTCGCAGGGCTGGCCACCGCCCGCGGGGAACAGGCAGCTGCGGTCGAGCGTGACGAGAAAGCTCCCGCCGTCCGGCTCGCACGCGGTCACGGCCGCGCCGTGCGCGGCGAGGTGGCTGTTCAGCAGGTAGAGCCGCTCCGTCATTTCCTTACAACACCCCCATGGATTTAAGCACGAATATGAACAGGAACATCGTCAGCATCGAGAACGCCGCGGTCGTTGCGACGATCTCGCCCGCGAGCTCCGCGTCCGCGCCGACGGCGGCGGCCATCGGGTACGAGGTCAGCGCGGCGGGCGCGCCGAATATCACGAGCATGATGGCGATGGACTCGCCGCGGTACCCAAACAGCAGCGCGACGGCAATCGCCGCCGCGGGCAGCACGACGAGCCGCAGCGCGGTCACGGCCGCAAGCGCCAGGCGGTTTTTATGCATCGACTGGAACGAGAGCGACGCGCCGAGCGTGAAGAACGCGAGCGGCGCGCACATGCCGGAGAAGCTCTTGACGGGGCTGAGCAGCATCGCCGGGATCGGGACCCTGAGCAGGTTTGCCGCGATGGCGAGCACGCAGGCGATGATCACCGGGTGCCGGACGAGGCGCACGAGGACGGTCAGCAGGCTCCCCTTGCCGCCGCTGAATATCTCGAGCGAGACGATGCCGAGCGCGTTGAACAATATGATGGTCATGGTCACGGTCAGCATCATCAGCGCGATGCGATCGCTCCCGAGCAGCGCGATCGCTACGGGGATGCCGAACACGGCGTCGTTGCTGCGGAAAATGCCGTGCACGAGCACGCCGCGGCGGCGGTTGTCGTGCGAAAAGAGAGGCACGAGCGCGAGCGTGGCGAGGAACAAAATCACGATCCCCGCCGCGACAAACAGCAGCGCTTCCACGCCGGCAAGCGCGGTCAGGTCGGCCGCGTACAAGCTAGAAAAGGCCAGCGCCGGGATGCCGACATAGAACACCACGCGGTTCATGCCGGAAACGGCGGGCCCGTCGACGACATGCAGGCGGCGCAGCAGATAGCCCGCGGCCATCATGGCAAGCAGCGGGAAAACGATCGAAGCCGACAGCAATAAATTCTCCATGAGCAGAATTATACCATGCCCGCGCGCGCTTTTCTATGCAAACCGGTTTCTTTTGGCCGCCCGTGGTGGTATGATAAGAAGGGATTTCAACAAACGCCGCGGGATATATCGGGCGCGGGCCGCGGCGCGGAGGCTGCGAAATGGCATATAATCTGGACGATACGGAGCTGTATTACTTCAACGAGGGTATATCGACCGCGGCGTACCGGGCGCTGGGCTGCCATGCCGTGGAGGGGGAGTACGGGGAGCGCGTGTACCGCTTTGCGGTATGGGCGCCGAACGCGCGGGCCGTTTCCGTGGTCGGGGACTTCAACGGCTGGAACCCCGCGGCGGACCCCATGCGTCCGGTCGGCACGACGGGCGTGTGGGAAGCGCACCTGGGCTTAGTCTCGCCCGGCAACCTCTATAAATACGCGATCACGACGCAGTCCGGCGAGCGGCTCGCCAAGGCCGACCCATACGCGGTGCAGAGCGAGCGCGGCGGCACGGCGTCGGTCGTTTCCGAGCTGCCGGAATTTGCCTGGTCGGACGAGCAGTTCCTCTCCGGCAAGCGCGACGCGCACCACAAGCCCATGAGCATCTACGAGGCGCACCTGGGCTCGTGGAAGAAGGGGCTTTCCTACCGCGAGCTTGCGCACGAGCTGATCGACTACGTCGTGGACATGGGATATACGCACATCGAGCTCATGCCGATCACGGCCTATCCGTTCGACCCGTCCTGGGGCTACCAGGTGACGGGCTATTACGCGCCGACGTCGCGCTACGGCGACCCGGAGGACCTGATGTACTTCGTCAACCGCGCGCACGAGCGCGGCGTCGGCGTCATCCTGGACTGGGTGCCCGCGCATTTTACGCGCGACGCGCACGGATTAAGGCGCTTCGACGGCACGCCCTTGTACGAGCATCCGGACCCGCGCCGCAGCGACATGCCGCAGTGGGGGACGCTTTTGTTCGACTTCGACCGCACGCAGGTGCAGAGCTTTCTGCTCTCGTCCGCGCTGTTCTGGCTCATGGAGTACCACTTCGACGGCATAAGGATCGACGCGGTGAGCTGCATGCTCTACCACGACTTCGGCAAGGACGACGGCAAGTGGCTGCCGAACCCGTTCGGCGACAATCGAAACCTCGGCGCGGTCTCGTTCCTTAAAAAGCTGTCCGAGGCCATCGCGGAACTGCCCTGCGAGAAGATGTTGTTCGCCGAGGAGAGCACCGCCTACCCCTCCGTTACAAGGCCCGCGTCCGAGGGGGGCCTGGGCTTTACGTTTAAGTGGAACATGGGCTGGATGAACGACATCCTCTCCTACATGGAGATGGACAGCCTCTTCCGCAAGTTTCACCACGATAAACTGACGTTCTCGCTGTGCTACGCGTTCAGCGAGCACTTCGTGCTGCCGTTCTCGCACGACGAGATCGTCTGCGGCAAAAAGAGCATGCTTAGCAAGATGCCCGGCGACTACTGGCAGAAGTTTGCGCAGCTTCGCCTGCTCTACGCCTACCAGTTCGCGCACCCGGGCAAGAAGCTGATGTTCATGGGCGACGAGTTCGGGCAGTTTATCGAATGGAAGTTCGACGATTCGCTGGACTGGCTGCTGCTCGGCTACGACAAGCACGCCGAAATACAGCGCTTTGTTCGCGACCTTAACCGCTTCTACCGCACGCACGCGGCGCTCTACGAACAGGACGACTCGTGGAAGGGCTTTGCCTGGTGCGCCGTCGACGACAACACGCATTCGATCATGAGCTTTTTGCGCACGGACCGCTCGGGCAACAGCGTTTTGTGCTGCTTTAACTTCACGCCCGTGCCGTGGGACGACTACCGCATGGGCGTCCCCAGGGCGGGGCGGCTGACCCAGCTGTTCTCGTCGGACGAGCTTCGCTATGGCGGCACCGGCGAATACCAGAACCGTCCCGCCGAGGTTCTGGAGGAGCCGTTTACTGACCTGCCGTGCTCCGTTTCCATCCGCATCCCGCCGTACGGCGCGACCTATTTTCTGTTTGAACCGGACAGGCCAAAAGACGGAAGGGGGATATAGGTGAAGAAAAGAATCGTTGCCATGCTGCTTGCCGGCGGCCAGGGAAGCCGCCTCGGCGTACTGACCTCCAACATGGCCAAGCCTGCCGTGCCGTTCGGCGGCAAGTACCGGATCATCGACTTTCCGCTTTCCAACTGCGTCAACTCCGACATCGACACCGTAGGCGTTTTGACGCAGTACCGGCCGCTCGCGCTCAACGCCTATATCGGCACCGGCCAGCACTGGGACCTCGACCGCATGAATGGCGGCGTGTTCGTGCTGCCGCCGTTTATGACCGGCGCGGACGGGCGCTGGTACAGCGGCACGGCGGACGCCATCTATCAAAACCGCGAGTTTGTCGACCA
>CAZKGE010000107.1:0-7370 GCA_964552065.1 uncultured Oscillospiraceae bacterium
TCGGCGTACACGCCGGCCATCGTCCAGTCCGGGTTCTCCTCAATCAGCTCCGAAAAATAGCGCACCTGGCTTTCCAGCGAGTGCGCCTGATCGAGCGCGTCCGTCGAGACGCGGCAGTACGCCGCAACCCGCAGCGGCCGGTTCACGCGCCGCCCGCCGCATTGGCGGCGCCGGCCTTTGACGGTCCGTGCGGGGCCGGATGAAGCCTAAGAAGCCGCAGCATGCATGCCTCATACTCCGCTTTTTCCAGCGCGCCGCGCCTGTACAGCGCGCAAAACGCGGACGATTCCAAAAGATATAGCAGCGCTTCTTCCCTGTTCCCCTGCCCGGTCTCTATTGCCGGCCCATCTCCCCGCACGGACGCTCCCCCCTTTCCCTATCATCCTACGTCCCGGCGCGAAAATCATGCCGAAAAACCGCGGCAAAAAGCAGCGCCATTTTGCGCAGCCTGTCGGTACGGAAGAGCTGGCGCACTGGGAGATGCTCGGCGTGATGATCCGCCAGTGCATGGCGGGCACGAGCTGCCAGGAGCTCAGCGACGCGGGCCTGGCCGGCTACTACACGATGCACAACCACGGCGTGTTCCCCGCCGACCCCAACGGCGTGCCGTTCTCGACCAGCATGTTCGCCGTCACGGGCGACCCCATCGCGGACATCGTCGAGGACATGGCCGCCGAGCAGAAAGCGCGCGCAACCTACGAGCACCTGATGAACATGACAAATAACGCGCAGATCATCGAGCCGCTGTATTTTCTGCGCGAGCGCGAGGTCGTACATTACCAGCGCTTCGGCGAATGCCTCGAGATCCTGCAAAACCTCCAGTCGCAGGGCAACGTCCGCAACTGCGGCTGCCGCACCCCTGCCGGAAGGTGACGACCGGGCCCTTTGCGCAAGGCGGGCGCGGCGGATAACGCGCCGCCCGCCTTGTTTTTTTGCCCTGAATCGGGAGAAACGCGCTATAATTGGAGGGGTAACCTCAAGATTTGGCCGCTTATGCACGGATAAATATAAAGTATACTTTATATTATTTTCCGGATCGCCGCGTTTTTCGAAAAGAACGCTGATAACTTGAATTTCTCGCGGATTTTGATAAAATTCGGTATTGACATTATGAATAATGAACAAGGTATAGTGTTCCTAATCAATTTCACGGTTTATCGTTCCATACATTAGTTCTGAGTATAACGCCAAGGCGCATTCCCGGCATCCCAATCTTGAAACGCCCCGATCCGCGGGATCATCGATACACCCGGCAAACAACCAAAGGAGGAACCTGCATGACGGAGCATATAGTCATTGCACATTTCGGCGATCCGATCTTTTTGTGACCGGAACGGCTTTTTTGTCATTTCCGCCGGAATTATGCAGCATTTGCCGCCCATAGGCGGCGCGCACGTTCAAGAAGGAGGGCGACGCATGACAGAATCCATCGATCCGTCGATCGCATTGGAAATGTTCAACATCTCCAAACTCTACGCTGGGACCGTGGCGCTTGAAAACGTCAGTTTCAGCGTGAAAAAGGGAGAACTGCACGGAATCATCGGAAAAAACGGAGCGGGCAAATCCACGCTCGTCGACATCATGTCCGGCATCATTCCGCCCACGCGCGGCGAGATCCGCGTAAACGGGCATGTGTACAAGTCCATGTCGCCGAGCGTCGCCAAGGAGGAGTTCATCTCCATCATCACGCAGGAGCCGCAGGTCGTCAGCGACTGCACCGTGACCGAAAACCTCTTTATGCCGCTGTACCGGAAGGGCAGCCCCACGGTCCCCTGGAATGAGCTCAACAAAAAAGCGGCCGAAATCATGGAGAAGGGCGGCTTCCCCATCGACGTCACCATGCCCGTCGGCGACTTGTCCATCAGCGAAAAGCAGATCCTGCTCGTCATCAAAGCCTGCTATGTCGAAAACGCGAACATCATCATCATGGACGAGGTGTCCGCCTCTTTGTCGCAGCGCGACGAGCAGATCCTCTACGACATCATCCACGAGCGCATCGCAGCCGGCAAGACGGTCGTGTTCATCTCGCACCGCACGGACGAGCTGCTGCACCTGTGCGACCGCGTGACGGTGCTGCGCGACGGGCACAACGTCGGCAGCGCGAACGTAAAGGATTTGACGATGGAGAGCCTGGCCGGCCTGATCGTCGGCAAAACGAATTACGACAAGGTCATCCTGCCGCATAAAGCGGTGGATCGGGCCGCGCCGGTCGTGTTCGAAACCTGCGGCTTAACCAGCTACGGCAAATACAAAAACGTCTGCCTGAAGCTCCGCAAGGGTGAGATCGTCGGCGTGGCGGGCCTGCGCGGCGCGGGCAGGACGGAGCTGTTTAAGAGCATCGTGGGCCTCGACCGCGTCGACGAGGGAAGGGTGCTCGTTAACGGCGTCGAGAAGCGCTACAGAACGCCGAGCGACGCGATCCGCGACGGCGTGGTCTACCTCGCCGAGGAGCGCGAGGCCGAGGGCCTGGTCACGATCTCCAGCATCAAGCGCAACCTGACCATCAGCATCTACGACCGTATCAGCCGCGGCGGCATCATCGACGGCAAGGCGGAGAACGAGCTGGTGGACGAGCTCATCGGCGTGCTGGGCGTGAAGGCCTACTCGCGCGAGCAGGAGATCCAGCAGCTCTCCGGCGGCAACAAGCAGAAGGTGCTCGTCGGCAAGGTGATGGCCAAGAAGCCCCTGGTCTGCTTCCTCGACGAGCCGACGCGCGGCGTCGACATCGAGGCCAAGGAGAGCATGCTGCACACGATCAACGAGGAGATGCGCAAGGACTCCGCGATTCTGATCAGCTCCCCCGGCGTGGAGGACCTGATCAAAATCTGCGACAGCATCATCGTGCTGTTCGAGGGCCAGGTCATCGGCCGGTTCGAGAAGCAGGACTTCGACGAAAAAGCGATCTACCAGGTCATGCAAGGCGAAATTCTTGAGAAATACGAGGTACATTGAGCGTGCGAAAGATCACAAAAATAGAGCTGGCGCTGCTGGACAACCTTGTCTGGGTGCTGGTGGCCGTATTCTTCATCATCAACGCCGTTTGGACGCCGAACTTCTTTTCGGGCCTGAACCTGAAGAACATCCTGTACCAGTCCTCGATCCTCGGCCTGCTCGTGCTCGGCCAGGGTATCGTGTGCATGGTCGGCGAGCTGGACATGTCGCTCGACGGCGTGCTGCCGTTTGCGCCGTGCATGGTCGTGCTGCTCTGGGACAGCATGGGCGGGAACCTCAGCCCCGTCATCACGCTGCTTTTGACCGTGGCCGTCGGCTGCACGATCGGCCTCATCAACGGCCTGTGCGTGGCCAAGTTCGGCATGAACTCGTTTCTTATGACGATGGCGATGGAGATCATGCTGCGCGGCTTCGTGCAGTTCGCAATCCCGTTCTCGATCACCGGCCTGCCCAAGGTCTATTCGTTCATCGGCAAGGGCACGGTCGGCACGATACAGGCCGCGATCGTCGTGTTCATACTGATGTTCCTCGTGTTTGAGCTGATATTCCGCTTCACGGTGTTCGGCCGCAAATTCATCCTGACCGGCGGCAACCGCCGCGCCGCGTTCATCTCCGGCATCCGCACGCAGTGGATCATCATCGGCGCGTTCATCATCGCGGGCGCGCTGGCCTCCATCTCCGGCCTCATTGCGGCCGGCCGCCAGCAAGCCGTGTCGAACACGATGGGCAAGGACCTCGTGATGATGTCGTTTGCCGGCGCGATCCTCGGCGGCGGCTCGTTCGAGGGCGGCAAGGGCAAGCCGGTCGGCATGCTCGGCGGCGCGCTTTTGCTCGGCATGATCGATAACTCGCTGACGCTGCTCGGCGTGTACGTCAGCCTCGTGTATGCGACCAAGGGCCTATTGATATTTGCGGCGATCATGCTCGACCGCGTGCGCGTGAACCTGCGCGACACCGTCATGCGCCGCGAGAACATCCGCAAGCTCGCTTCCGCGGCCACCCCGCCGGCGACGGGCTCGGCGGCATAACAACGGGTTAAGCAAGCGGAGCCGCTCCCATTCGGGCGGCCGCCGCTTCTTATCGGGGGCACCGGCTGTGCCCGAATCATCAAAAAATTAAGGAGGAACCGCAACATGATGAAGCGCATCAGAAAGTCGATCGCTCTGGTCCTCGTTCTGGCCATGGCGATGCTCGCCTACGGCTGCGCCACCACCACGACGCCCGCCGCCACCGCGCCCGAGGGCTCCGAGTCCACGGAACCCGCCGCCGCAGAGGGCGGCGACAAGATCAAGATCGGCATGTGCGTACAGGACCTCGGCGTCGCGTATTCGCAGGCGTTCGCCATCGGCGCGCAGCAGGCCTGCGACGAGCGCGGCTGGGACCTGACGGTCATCGACATTCAGGGCGACGCGATCAAGACGCTCGACACGATCGACAACTTTGTCTCCATGGGCATCGACGGCTTCATATTCTCCGGCTGCGAGGATAAGGACGCGATCACCCCCGGCATCGAGAAGCTGAACGGCCTCGGCATCCCGATCATGGCGCTGGATACCTCCCCGACGGGCGGCAAGATCGACTACTTCATCACGTTCGACCTGGTCAAGGCGTCCGAGAAGGCCGCGCAGACCATGATCGACGGCCTTAAGGCCAAGAACGGCGGCGAAGTGCCCACCGGCACCGTCATTGAGGTCTGGGGCGCGCTGGTCGACACGTTCGCCAAGGACTGCGACGAGGGCTTTAAGAACATCGTCTCGCAGTATCCGCAGCTGACCATCGTCGAGGGCGAGGGCAAGTGGGAGAACGACACCGCCTACACCGTCACGGCCAACATGCTCACGCGCGTGGGCAGCGACGTGGTCGCCGTGTACTGCCATACCCCCGACTGCCAGGGCGCCGGCGTCATCTCCGCGATTGAGAACGCGGGATTGAACCCGGCCGACCTGTTCGTCTCCGGCATCTGCATCGGCACCGAGGGCATCGAGCTCATCAAGCAGGGCAAGCTGTACTGCGCGGTTGAGCAGCCGGCGCTCGACTCGGCGATCATGGCCATCGAGCTGTTCGACAAGATCTTCCAGGGCAAGACCGCGGAGCTGCCCAAGGACGGCGATACCCTGACACAGGAGGGCGCGCTGTGGTCGCCCGCCGTCGTCAAGCCGAACGACGACTGCGAGGGTCTGCAGATCGTCATGGCCGGCCCGCTCTGCCCGCAGGAAGTCGGTCCGGACGATCCGGGCCTGTACGAGAACCGGCTCCCGTAACACCCCGGCCTGATTGCAAAACCGGCAGGGGTAGCGCATATCCCTGCCGGTTGTTTTTCCCCGGGGCGCGGGGCGGCGTTTAAAGAAAAAGACCGCGCGGACGCGCGGACGCATCGGAAGGAGATCAAAGAATGACCGACAGGGCAGAGCGGGCCGCCGCGCTGTTTGCCAGCGGATTCAACTGCACGCAGTCCGTGCTCGCGGCGTACGCGGAGGATTTTTCGCTTGAGGAAACGACCGCGGCAAGGCTCGGCGAGGGCCTGGGCGGCGCGTTTTTAAACGGCGCCAACATGCCCTGCGGCGCGCTGCTCGGCGCCATCATGGTGCTGGGCCTGTACGCCGGGCGCGCCCAGATCGGGGACATCGACGCAAAGCTCCGAACGATGTCGCTGCAGAAGCGCGCAATCGCGATGTTTTCCGAGCGCTGCGGTACGAGCACCTGCCGCGAACTGCTCGGCGGCGACATCACAACGCCGGAGGGCGCGGCAAAAGCGCGCGCGGAAGGCCGCATGAAAAACTGCGCGTCGTACGTCGCGACCGCGTGCGAGGTGCTCGACGAGCTGCTCGTGTCGCACCAGTAAACAGCGTGAGCAGGAGCGCGGGACGAAGGCGGAGTGCTTGCTTGCAAGCGCGATGAAGGCCGGAGGCATGCCGCCGCCGGCGAACGGGCGCGGCTTTCAAACATGTTCTTCTCTTGGCAGTTGCGGCCAAAAGCGTGCGTGTTTGACCAGACGCGGCGAACACCGCGGCGACAGGGGGCGTATCGTTGCCAAGCCGACAGGCTCAGAAGCGAAGCGTCCTTTTTTGTTGATAATTTCAGGAAAAAGCACACCGGTCCGACCGGACGCGGCGAACGCCGCGGCGACAGGGGACGAGCCGCTACTGGGTTGGTAAGTTCCAAGGCAGAGCACCCTTTCCCCTTGGCAATTTCGGGTGAAGGTGCGCGGCACACTCGGTCTGACCGAACGCGGCAAGCGCTGCGGCGGCCGTATGTACGCGACGCCTCGTCCCCTGCCCATGGCCGTATCCCGCGGTCCGTCAGCCGCCGGCGTGGTACCCCTTCGGCACATTGCGCGGATGGATGCGGTCGAGCAGCGGGAATTCGCTGCCGCAGCCGCAGGGCGCGGGGATATAGCGCGACACGTCGCCCGTGTCGTAGCGAATCAGCGGCATCGCGCCGCAATTTAACGATGTAATCACAACCCTGCCGTATGTTCCGTGCGGCAGGGTCCTGTCGTTTTTGTCCAGTATCTCCACATAGAAGTCCGCCTCGCGCAGGTGGTAGCCCGCAAACGCGCGGCAGTCCACGCCGAGGCCGAACGCGGTCTCGGTCAGGCCGTACTGCAAAAACACGTCGCAAAAAAACCGCGTGCGTTGCGCCGCGATCTCCGCTTCGTCCATGCCGTCGCCCGAGAGCAGGAGCGTACTGAAGCGCTCCGTCCCGTCGCTTGCCGCCCGCATCTGCACGGCCGTTTGCGGTGCGGCCAGCACAAGGTTCGGCCGCTCGACGCGAAGCAATCGGCACGCCTCCGCCCCGTCCTTCGGCACGCCGTACGGCACGGAAACGGCGCCAAGGCGCTTAAGCGCGCGCATGAACAGCCGCGCCGCGCCGCTCTCCGTCTCGCAGGGGAACAGCAGCAGCGCCTTCTCCCCCGCCCGGATGAACTGCCGCGAGCCGCAGGCAAAGTAGTCGACCGTACGGTCGAGTTCTTCCTGCGTAAAGTACAGCCGCTTCGGCTCCGTCGTCGTGCCGCTCGTGACCACGCGCGCGACCTCGTCCTGCGGCACGCAGAGCAGGCGGCCGCCCGACCGGGCCAGATCGGCGGCGCCGACGGACGGCAGGCGCTCAAATTCTTCGAGCGATCGCGGCTGCGGCAGTGTTTCGTACAGCGCGCGGTAGAACGGCGCGTTCAAAAACGCATAGTCAAGTACGGCCCGGATGCGGCCGAGCTGATACGCGCGCACGTCGGCAAGCGCCGGCCTGGCCGCGCCTATGATTTCCCCGATCCAGCCGTCGAGCGGCGGCTCAGCCGTCCGCATACAATCGCTCCCCGGAAACGGAGGTCAGGTAATACGAGCAGAACGGGATCAGCCTTTGATCGCCCGTCGCGACCTGGAAGCGGCATTTTTTAACGCGCGAAACGTCGAAGTTCCACG
>CAZKGE010000108.1:0-7363 GCA_964552065.1 uncultured Oscillospiraceae bacterium
TGCTCGTTTTTCGGTCATGGTTTTCTCCTTCTCTTTCTTCTTCAAGAGAATACCACTACCTTAAGCTCGTGCAGCGCGCGCGGATATTCGAGGCCGTGCTCAGCGAGATCCCGATCAACATCCTTGCGGACGAGCTGATCGTCGGCCTCCCCGGTGAGGACCTGAACGTCGCGCAGGTGTTCTTTCCGGAGAACAGCCCGTACCAGCTCGTGCGCGAGATCAACACGCTGCCCACGCGCGAGCAGGACCGGTTCCTCGTGCCGAAAAAGACCAAGCTGCAGGTGCTCGAGCTGGCCACGTTCTGGTCCGGCAAAACGGCCAACGACGCGATCACCGGCATGATCGGGGACGTCGACCAGTCGCTGCTTGATGCCGGCGCGTTCTTCATCCAAAAGGACATGGGCTACGGCCACTGCCTGGCGGACTACGCCTCGGTGCTTAATCAGGGCCTCGCCGCGTACAAGCAGAAGGCCGAGTTGCTGCAGAGCGCGCCGGGCGCGACGAAGGAGCAGAAGCACTTCTGGCAGGGCGTCGCCATCGTCTGCCAGGCCGCCATCGATTACTCGAACCGCTACGCCGCGCTCGCGGAGGAGAAGGCGCGGGCCGAGACGGACGCCGTCCGGAGGGCGGAGCTGCTTAAGATTGCGGCGACATGCCGCAAGGTCCCGGCGCACCCGGCGGAGGATTTCTGCGAGGCGCTGCAGTCGCTCTGGATGACGCATCTGCTCATCCAGCTCGAGTCCGACGGCACCGGCGTGTCGTTCGGCCGCTTCGACCAGTATTTGTATCCGTACTATCGTGCGAGCGTCGCAAACGGCGAATCGCCGGAATCGCTGCAGGAGCTTCTGGACTGCTTCTGGATCAAGACGAACCACCTGCTCAAATACCGCAGCGCGTCCGCCGCCAAGATGTGGTCCGGCTATATCATGAACCAGAACATTACGATCTGCGGGACCGACGCGGCGGGCAACGACCTGACGAACGAGCTGTCCTATCTGTGCCTCGAGTGCCAGCGGCGGCTCTGCCTCAAGGAGCCGCAGTTCTCGCTGCGGGTCAGCGACAATACGCCCGACCATCTGATCGCCAAGGCGGCGGAGACGCTCGCCACCGGCGGCGGCAAGCCGCAGTTCGTCAGCGACCGGACGATCGCGGAGTCGCTTGCGTCGCTCGGCATTTCCAAAGACGCGGCCGCGGACTTTGCGATCATCGGCTGCGTGGAGCCGGGCGTCGTCGGCGGCTGGGGCCGGTTTAAGAGCGGGCACCTCAACCTGCCCAAGATACTGGAGCTGATGCTGAACGACGGCTTCGACCCGGTCAAAAAGAAACGATGCGGCGTCCCCGTCGGCGGCCTCGGCAGCTTGAAAACGTTCGACGATTTTTTAAACGCCTTCCGTATCGAGTTTACCTATGTGTTCGGCCGGCTGATCGGCATCCAAAAGAACATCACGCACCCCGTGCTCGAGCGCGAGATGCCGCACGTATTCCTGTCCACGATCTATCCGGACTGTTTGACGAAGGGCCTCGACTTTGCGAGGGGCGGCGCGCGGTTTAACTGGAGCAGCTTTACCATCACCGGTATGGCCAACATCATCGACGCGTGCTACACGGTGAAAAAGCTCGTCTACGAGGACCGACTGCTGCCGCTTTTCGAACTGAACGAGGCGCTGAACCGCAACTTCGCCGGCTGCGAGGACCTGTTGCAGCGGATCCGCAGCCTGCCCAAGTACGGCAACGACATCGACGAGGTCGACGCGCTCGGCACGCGGATCGCGAATTTGCTCTACGACGCCGCGGACACGTTCCACGCGCACCAGGACACGCGCGTGACGCTCGGGTACGTGACCGTCACAAAGAGCGTGTCGCTTGGCAAATACACCGGCGCGACGGCGGACGGGCGGCTGGCGTTCGAGCCGTTCGCGGACGGCATTTCGCCGATTCACGAATACGACGTTTCCGGGCCGACCGCGGTGATGAACTCGTCCGGCAAACTAAACCTCGCGCGCGCGGGCGAAGGGTGCATCCTAAACCAGAAGTTCGTGCCCAGCGCGCTGAAGGAGGACTACCAGCGCCGGCTGTTCTCGGACTTTGTCAAAACCTACCTGCTCGACCTTGGCGGGCTGCATATCCAGTTCAACATCGTGGACAAAAAGACACTGCTCGCCGCGCAGGCAAACCCGTCTCAGTACAAGAACCTCCTGGTGCGCGTGAGCGGATTCAGCGCGTATTTTGTCGATCTGAACCGGGAGATACAGGAGGACGTCATTGGACGCACCGAGTTCCAGAGCTTTTAGCGGACGCGATTCGGTCACGGGCCGGATCGTCAACATCCAGCGCTATTGCATCCACGACGGGCCGGGCATCCGCAGCACGGTGTTTTTGAAGGGCTGCCCGCTGCGCTGCAAATGGTGCTCCAATCCGGAATCGCAGAATACCGCCGTGGAGTACGCGGTCGATCCAAACGAGTGCGTCGGCTGCGGCACATGCGCGCGGAACTGCCCGAGCGCGGCGATCAAGCTAACGAAAAAAAAGGCCGCCATCGGGCCGGCCTGCCTCGCCTGCGGCGCGTGCTTTGAGAGCTGCCCGAATGGCGCCATCCGCAGGTTCGGGCGGACGATCACGGTGGGCGAGGCGATGGACGTCATCCGCCGGGACAAGCGGTTCTACATGCGCTCGGGCGGCGGGCTGACCGTCTCGGGCGGCGAACCGGCCATGCAGCCGGAGTTTACGGAGGCGCTGCTGGCCAGTGCCAAGAATGAGGGCCTGCACACGCTCGTCGAGACCTGCGGATATGCGCCGTGGGACGCGCTCAGGTGCAGCGTGGAGCGCGCCGACGCCGTCTATTTTGATCTAAAGCTGCTGAATGACGTACAGCATGAGCGCTGCACCGGCCAAAGCAACCGGCTCATTCTGGACAATTTAGCGCGGCTTTCCGGCTGCCGGGAACATATCGCCGTGCGCATCCCGCTGATCCCCGGTGTGAACGACGCCGAGGAGGAACTTGTCGCGATGGGCGGCTTTATCCGCGGCCTGCCGAATGTCGAGCGGGTCGGTCTTTTGCCCTATCATAAGTTCGGCCTGCATAAATATGCGCAGCTTGGGCGCGTCTACGAGCTGCCGGACGTCAAAGCGCCGGACGATCGGGCGGTACAGTCCGCAAAACGGCTGCTCGAAGAGGTCACGGGCCTGCCCGTGCTGATCGGCCGGTAGGGGACGGGCCCCCGTGAGGCCTTCATTTTCGTTTACTCAACAACTCCGCCAATTTGCACGCCTGCCGGAACCCCGCGCTTTTTGCGTGGCAGCCGCTCGGCCATCTGACGGTCAATTTTGCAGTCAGCGTTCTTTTTCGCGCCGCAATCGCTCCGTGATCCGCCCGCCGAAGTTGAAGATCAGCACCCCGGTCAATATGACAGCGCCGCCCGCGACGGCCGCAATGTCCGGCCGCTCCCCCGCGAGGAGGAAGCCGAGCAGCGCGGTCGCAAACGGTGTGACGAACATGTAGTTGCTGACGGACGAGGTGTTTTTCGCCTTCTGAAACGCGTACGCCCAGGTCACGTAAGCGGCCGCGCTCGAGAACAAGCCGAGCACCGCGATGTAGACGAGCTGCACGGGCGGCGCTGTTTGCACCTCGCGCACGGATTGCGGCAGGAACACGGCCAGCATGGCGGTCCCTGCGAATATGCTGTACGCGGAGGCCTGCAGGCCGGAATAGGTCTTCGTCAGTTTGCGCTGCAGCAGGTTGTAGCTGCCAAGCGCGAGCGCGGCGAGCAGCAAAAACGCAAGGCCCCCATTGACCGAAAACGAGTGGTCGAGCAGCGTCAGCAGGACGACGCCCGAAAACTCGATTGCCGTTGCGGCCCACTTGATCGCGCTCAGCCTTTCGCCGTAGAGCACGCGCGCCAGCAGCGCCGTAATGACCGGCACGGTCGCGATGATGACGCTGCTCGTGGCCGCGGTCACCGTCTCGCAGCCCTTGTTGAACGTCACCATGTACAGGAAGAAGCCGAAGAAGCCCGCAAGCGCGAACCACTTCAGGTCCGCACGATGCGGCGCTTTTATTTTTACCGCCGCGACGATGCCAAGCAGCGCGGCGGACGCGATCAGATAGCGCAGAAAGCCTATCGCGAACGCGGAAAAATACTGCAGCGCGAGCCGCGTCAGCACATAGGCCAGCGACCAGAACAGGATGGTCAGGGCCGCATACGGGTGATAACTGTCCTTCAATTTCATAAATGTAGTGGTATCGCACCGTTCCTAAAATCAAGGTTTTGTCCTCCACTATTTAAGCATAAATGTTCGGCTAATAAAAGGGCAAGTTTGGGATGCGGCCGCATCCGCGCGTCGTGCTTTTTTTCTTTTGCGGCCTGCGACGGCACACCCCGTGCGGGTCAGGGAGAGCCCCCGCGCGCGGCGCGCTTGTCGGCGGCAAAAACGCATAAAATCCCGCCGGTCCGTTCTTGACGCGGCGAGCGATCCGCACTAGAATGGAGCGAAAGTATATATAACCCAAGCAGGACGGACGTTGCACCCGCAGCCTTTCACCGCAAAACGGAAAAGCACACGGCGGCGTTACGCTGTGGAAGGGGAGATTGCGTTGACCGAATTCTACGAAACTCTGCGCGCAAACGATGGAACGGAGCTAAGGCTGCTGTTTGCCGAACCGGCTGGGGAGGCGCGCGGCGTGCTCTGCCTCGTGCACGGGCTCGGCGACTACAGCGGGTTCTTCTCATATATGATAGAATATTTTACCGCCGCCTCGTTCTGCGTCGCGGCGATCGACCTGCACGGCCACGGCGCTTCGGGCGGCGCGCGCGGACATATCGAAACGTTCGACACGTTCTACGACGACATCGATCTTCTCATCGCGCGGGCAAAGCTGCGCTTTCCCGGCCTACCCGTGTTCCTGTACGGCCACAGTCTCGGCGGCAGCCTCGTATTAAACGACGCGCTGCGCAGAAAGCCCGACGTCGCGGCGGTGATCGCCGCCGCCCCGTGGCTGGAGCTGGCCGAAAAGCCGCTGATCCGGCGGCTGCGGGCCTACGCGCTCGATCTGCTCGCGCCGGGGCGCATCTTCCGCTCCGGAATCGGCGCGGACAAGCTCACGCACGATCCGGAGGTGATCGAGCGCTACAACAACGACCGGCTCGCGTTCGGGCGCGTGTCGGCGCACCTGTTCGCAAGCGCGATCCGCGCCGGGCGCTGGGCGGTCCGCCATGCGGATCGGTTTTTGCTGCCTCTGCTGCTTATGCACGGCAGCGCCGACCGGCTGACCGACATCCATACCACGGAACGGTTCTACCGGCGTGTGGAGCGCGGCGACGCCGCGTTTAAGACCTGGCCCGGCGGCTATCATACATTGCACAACGAGCTGAACCGGCTCGAGGTGTACGACTGCATGCTCGCGTTTATCGAACCCTATGCCAAGGAGGCCGTACGGTACGACAGCGCGCGCACGCAGGGGCAAAACGCGGGCTTTGGATGCCCGCCAAAGCGGTTTTAACGCGCCCGTTTTGAAGAATCAGCATAAATTCCGATAAACTAGGGGCTTTTATGTGTATCGTCAATCTTGCAATTGCCTGGCGTTCTGAACTATAATTAATTTAGATACGGGCCGACAAGCGCCCGTATCGGGCTGTTACTTCTGAAGTCAGATCATGAATAGGGAGGAAAAACGATGAAAAAACTGTTGGCTCTTGTTCTAGCGATTGTATGCGTATGGTCCCTCAGCGCCTGCGGAGCGCCCGCCGCCGACCAGAGCGGTTCCCAACCCGCCGCCGGCGCACCCGCCTCCGGCAACCCGGTCGTGAAGATCGGCGTGTACGAACCCGCTTCCGGCGACAACGGTGCCGGCGGCAAGCAGGAGACCCTCGGCGTGGAATTCGCCAACGCCGTGACCCCGACCGTCGAGATCGGCGGCAAAACCTACGACGTCCAGCTCGTGAAGGTGGACAACGAGAGCTCCAACGACAAGGCGGCCTCCGCCGCGTCGACGCTGGTCTCGGCCGGCGTGTCCGTGGTGCTCGGCTCCTACGGCTCGGGCGTGTCCATCGCGGCGTCCCCGACGTTTGAGGCCGCGGGCATCCCCTGCATCGGCATCACCTGCACGAACCCGCAGGTCACCGAGGGCAACAAGCACTATTTCCGCGTCTGCTTCCTCGACCCGTTCCAGGGCACCGTTCTGGCCAACTACGCGTTCAGCACGCTGAATGTAACGAAGGCCTACTGCCTCTCCAAGCTGGGCGACGATTACTCCGGCGGCCTTGTGAACTATTTCGTCAAGGCGTTTGAGGCGCTCGGCGGCACGTGCGTGCAGGACATCGACGTCACCGTCACGACCTTCTATCCCGAGGGCGCGAACGCGGAGTTCGACAACAGCTTTAAGGAGTGGGTCAAGGCCGACGCCACGCGCCTTGCCAACAACGGCGGCGACGACACGGTCTCGGCCGTTACGGCGATGGGCTACGACGCGTACTACTTCGCGCTCGCGGCCATGCAGAAGGCTGCCAGTACCGACGCCGCCGCCATCATGACGGCGCTGTGGTCGACCGAGTATGACGGCGTGTCCGGACACATCGCGCTCGACCAGGTCAACGGCGACGCCATCCGCAACACCGCCTATGTCAAGCACTGCAACACCGAGACCGGCAAGTGGGACGCCCTGCCTGCCGTTACGGTCGAGTAGTTTTCCGGCAAGCAAGCGGCGGGGGTTTCCAGCCCCCGCCGCGCTTATCGCGCTTATCAAACCGTCCATTGTTTCGGCTTTTCGATGCATATGTGCCGCTTCAAAAGGGAATGCGCGCCGTCCCCTTTTAAAGCGGCATCAGTGGAGGCGTTCATATGATTGCGTTTTTGCATGACAACCTTTCCTACATATTGTCCGGCATCTCGGTGGGCGGGCAGTACGCGCTGATTGCCATCGGTTACACGATGGTCTACGGCATCCTGCGCCTCATCAACTTCGCCCACGGCGACGTGTTCATGTGCGCGGGGCTGATGATGGTCTATCTTTCGGCCTCGCTGCCGATCGCGCTGTCGATCCCGCTCGTGCTGTTTTTGACGGTCGTGCTGGGCTTTCTGATCGAGCGCGCGGCCTATAAGCCGCTGAGGACCGCGCCGCGCATGTCGGTCATGATCAGCGCCATCGGCGTGTCGTACTTGCTGCAGAACGCGGCGCTGTACTTCACCGGCGGCCTTGCCAAGGTCTACCCGACAATTCCGTGGCTCTCGAACACGGTCGTAATCTGGGGCGCCACGACCAAGATGGTCACGCTGGTCACGCCCGCGCTCACGGCCGTGCTGGTCGTGCTGCTGTCGCTCCTCATCAAGCACACGAAGGTCGGCATGGCGATGCGCGCCGTGTCCAAGG
>CAZKGE010000109.1:0-7310 GCA_964552065.1 uncultured Oscillospiraceae bacterium
CGTGCTCGCCACGGGCTACGACGTCGTCGACGTTGCGGCCGCCGCGGCGCGCGGCATCGTCGTGTGCAACGTCCCCGCGTACAGCACGGACTCCGTCGCGCAGCACGTATTCGCGCTTTTGCTCGAGATCTGCCAGAACGTCGGCTTGCACGACCGCGCGGTGCACGCCGGCCGCTGGACGAACTCACCGGACTACTGCTTCTGGGATACGCCGCTCATCGAGCTGTCCGGCAAGACGCTCGGCATATTCGGCTGCGGCCGCATCGGCTGCCGCGTCGCCGAGATCGGGAAGGCGTTCGGTATGCGCGTGCTCGGCAGCTCGCCGCGTGAGCGGAGCGAGTTTACCGGCCGGTACGTCGACTTTACCACGCTGCTGGCCGAGTCGGACGTGCTGACGCTGCATTGCCCGGCAACCGAGAAGACCAGGGGCATCATAAACGCCGGGACGATCGCCGAAATGAAGGACGGCGCGATCCTGATCAACACGTCGCGCGGCGCGCTGATCGTCGAGCAGGACCTTTGCGACGCGCTCGAGAGCCGCAAGCTCTACGCCGCGGGCGTGGACGTGGCGGCCAAGGAGCCGATTCCCGCAAACAGCCCGCTGCTGAAGGCCCGCAGCTGCTATATTACGCCGCACATCGCGTGGGCGCCGTACGAGGCCAGAAAGCGGCTGATCGACATCACGGTCGAGAACCTGCGCGCGTTCCTTGCCGGCAAGCCGGTCAACCAGGTGAATTAGGGGGGACAGCCATGAGAAAGTTTGCCGCCGCGGCCGCGATACTTTCGGTGCTTGCCGCCGCGCTGTTTGCGGGATGCAAGGCGGAGAACGAAATCACGAACGTGCCTACGCCCAAGCCCGAGTCGCAGCGCATCGTGATCAACCACGAGCTCGAGGCGCCTGACCACGTCATCGAGGTGCGCGGCTACGGCGAGGTTACGGTGACCGCGGACTACGCGACGGTCACGCTGCGCGTCTCCGCCGCCGCCGACACCGCCGAGGCGTCGTCGCTGGCCTGCGAGGAGAACGCCAAAGCCGTGCGCGACTCGGCGATGGCCCAGGGCGTGCCGGAGGCGGATATTAAGGCCGACGACGTCGAGATCACGGCGCAGGTGCGCGCCTCCGACGGCGCGACGACCGGATACAGCGCCGCCGAGACCGTGACGCTGACCCTGCGCGACATCGCGCTCTCCGGCGCCGTCACGTCTTCGGTGATCGATTCGAGCGTGGCCGAGATCGTGTCCGTGACGTACAGCGTCGACGACGCGTCCGGCGCGTATCTGTCCGCGCTCGGCGAGGCGATGCGCAACGCGCGGACCAAGGCGGAGGCCGTGGCCGGCGCGTCCGCGGTCACGCTCGGCCCGGTGATCGGCGTCGTCGAGAACGTGGGCGAGGGCGAGGACCTCATCGGCATCGCGTTTGCGAGCAGCTCGATCGCCGTGTCGGCCGACGTGACGGTGCTGTTCGAAATTCCGCAACTCATAAGCGGGAGCTGACGTAAATGGCGTTTATCATCGGCTGCGTGCCCCTGCTGCTGCTAGGCTGGGCCGTTTCGCGCGCGTTTAGCCGCCCGTACGAAAGGGCGCTGCCCGCGGCGGCGCTGCTGGCCGTGCTCGTGCTGTACCTGTTCGGCCTGCTCGGCGTCCTGCGCGCGGGCGTGTACGCCGTCTACGCGCTCGGCCTTTTTTCGGGCGCGTACTGCGTGCGGGGCGCGATGAGAGATCGAAAGAACGGCAAGGCGCTCTCCGTCTCGATTTCGCCCGCGGCAATGGTGGCGCTCGTCGCCGTGCCGGTGATCTGCTTTGTGTCGCGCGGGCGGCTTCTGACCATCTGGGACGAGTTCTCGCACTGGGGCACGGTCGTCAAAAACATGTACCTGCTCGACGCGTTCGGCTCCGCGCCGTCGTCGACCGCGATATTTAAAGCCTATCCGCCCTCGATTTCGCTGCTTCAGTATTATTTCATGCGGCTCGAGCCGTCGTTTACCGAGGCGACGCTGTTTCGCGCCAAGGATTTTCTGACCGTTTCGCTGCTTATGCCGTTCTTTGCCGGGGTGACCTGGAAGGATGGTAAGCGGCTTTTGCTGCTGATCATGATCGTGTTCGCGCTGCCGCTGATCGACTACTATTATTTCTACCGCTGCATCCTGGTCGACGGCGTGATGGGGCTGCTGTTTCTGTACGCGCTCGCGTCGTATTGGGATGCGGACGGCCTCGACGCGTTTTCGTTTTCTTCACTGTCGCTCGGCATATTCGCGCTTGCGCTTTCCAAGGAGTCCGGGTACGGCTTTGCCGCGCTCGCGCTGCTGATCCTGTTTGCGGACTGGGTGCTGGCGCGCCGCGGCAAGCGGGCGGAAAAGGCGCCGGACCTGCCGCTATCGGGCAAGGGTACCGGCCTGCTTATGCGCTTTCTGCCGCTGCTGCCGGTATTGGCGCTGCTGTTTGCGGTGCTGTCGTGGAAGCTCAGCTTCCGGTCCAGCGGAGCCGCCGATTATTGGAACGCGGCCGCGGCGCTGTCGCCCGCGCGCGTGCTCGAGGGCCTTGCCAATCCCGCGCCGTATCAAAAGGACGTGTTCGAGCGGTTCTTCTCGGCGCTGTTTGCGCTGCGGGACGATACGTACGCGGTGCGCCTCTCGCCGTTTCTTTGGATCGTGCTGCCGGTGTCGGCGGCGTGCCTTGCGCACCGTGCCGAGCCGGACGAGGGCGTAAAAAAACGCATCGCGCGGCTGACCGCGCTCCTTTTGCTCGGCTACGCGCTGTGGCTTTTGGCGCTGCTGTTCTCGTACCTGTTCCTATTTGCGGACTTTGAGGCGCTCAACCTCGACGGGCTCGAGCGGTACAGCTCGACGTACCAGCTCGGCATGTTCGGGTTCTCCGTCTATCTGCTGGTCACAAGCTGGCGGCGCGGAGCGGGGAAGAATCTTATTTCGTCGCTCGCGCTGCTGCTGTGCGCGGAGCTTATGCTATTCTCGTTCTCGGACCTTGCTAAGGCGACGCTCGTCGCGCCGCAGTACAACCGCTACACGCAGACGCAGCGCGAAGAGCTGCCCGACGTGCCGGACTTTGCCGCGTTTCTCGATCCCGCGCGCGACCGCGTGTGCCTGATCGCGCAGCAGGCGGACAACACGGGGCTTGCGTATTACTACGCGCGCTACATGGCCACGCCCGTATACGTCGGCGTGGTCGAGTCCTGGAGCGTCGGCCAAAAGCGGGATGAAAACGACGACTGGACGGCCGCGTTCACCGAAAGCGAGTGGACGCGGGCGCTCTATGAATCCGATTATACCTATCTATATTTATTGCGCGTGGACGATGCGTTTATCGAAGCGTTTGGCGCGGCGTTCCCCGACAAGGCCGGAATCGCCGACGGCGCGCTGTACAAAATCGTGCGCTCAGGCGGCGTGATGACGCTGACAAAGGTCCCGGTCCCGACCCCGTAGCGGGCCTAATCCTCGCCCTCGTCCGGCCCGCAGGCCACGGTCAGACGCGGCCTGGACCGCGGGTACTCCTCGCAAACGCCGGGCGCCTCCTTCTTCAGGTGCGCCTCGTATTCCTCGACCGTCATCGTGATCGGGTCCGCGGCGCCCTGCGGGAGCAGCAGGATCGTGTTGGCGGCGAAGCTGTATACGCACTGGCCCGCGGCGATCAGGTGGTCGAGCAGCGGGATGTCGACGCTCGCGAGCGCGGCGCGCACGGAGTCCGTCGCCTCGAAATCCTCCTTGGACGGCGCGGGATTGCCGGACGGGTGGTTGTGCAGCATGATGATCGAGTGCGCGCGCTGCAGGAGCGCGTATTCCACGATCAGGCGCGGATAGACGGGCGCCTCGATCAGCGTGCCCTGCGTGATGTTCTTCCAGTGCCCGACGTGGTTGCTCTTGTTCAGGCACACGGCGTATACTGTTTCGTACGGCTCGCGCAGCAGAAGCGCCGTGGCAAAGCGCGCGCTCTCGAGCGGGCTCGTCAGCCGGACGCGCCCCCTCTTGTCCGAAAGCTGCTGAAGCTGGATGCGCCTTGAGATGTCGCCCTGCATGCGCAAAAACACGGCGGCGCTCTGGCCGATGCCGGGAACGCCCATCAGCTGCGGAACGTCCGCCTGCAGGATTTTTTCGAGCGTTCCAAAGCGGTCGAGGAGCGCGTGCGCGGTTTCGTTTGTGTCGCGGCGGGGGATGGCGTACGTTAAAAGCAGCTCGAGGATCTGATGATCCGCGAAGCTGTCGATGCCACTCTCCGTATACTGATCTCTCAGCCGTTCCCGGTGGCCGGAATGCATGGTCTTCATATCGGCGGCCTTTCCTTGCAATAGCTGCATTATACCCTGCGGCGTTTCGGTTGTCAAAAAATGACAAAACTTTGACCGCCGGTCGAATTTTTTTGTTACCACTTGTCAAACGTTTCAGATGCGGGTATCATAGATACAACTATAAGTATGGGTACTTTCGGCCGCAAAACCGGCGGCGCGGACGACATGCGCCTGCTGAAACCGGAACTGCTCGCCGCCTGCGGCGTTGGAAAAACCGACACGGTGCTGGTCGGGCTGTCGGGCGGCGCGGATTCGGTTGCGCTTTTGTGCGAACTTGTGCGCGTTTGTGCGCTGGGAATGGTTGCAAACGTCGCCGCGGCGCATTACAATCATGGCATGCGCGGCGCGGCGGCCGACGCGGACGAGCGATTCTGCCAGAGGCTGTGCAGCGAGCGGGGCGTACCGCTGATTACCGGGCGCGGCGACGTGCCGGCAATCGCAAGAGCGCGCGGCGTTTCGCTCGAGACCGCGGCGCGCGAAACGCGGTACGCGTTCCTGGAACAGGCGCGCAGGGAGGCGAACGCCTCCTGCATCGCGGTCGCGCACCATCGCGACGACCAGGCCGAAACGGTGCTTCTGCACCTGCTCCGCGGTGCGGGCGCGAACGGGCTTTCCGGCATGCGGCCGCGCAACGGGTTCATCGTGCGCCCGTTTCTTGCGGTATCGCGCGCGGACATTCTCGCGTACCTTGCCGCGCACGATGCGCCGTATTGCACGGACGAGACCAACGCGCTGCCGGTCGCCGAGCGCAACCGCGTGCGCGCGGAGCTTCTGCCGCTTTTGCGCTCGTTCAACCCGGAAGCCGCCGCGGCGCTCTGCCGCAGCGCCGAGCTCCTGGCCGGGGACGAGGACTGTCTGTCCGCGCTTGGCGCGGCGCTGCTGGAAAAAGCGGCGCTCCCGGGCGGCGGACACGGCCGCGACACGCTCGCGGCGTCGCACCCCGCCGTGCAGGCGCGCGCGCTGCGCATGCTGCTGGTGGACGCGGGCGCGGCGGACATTCAACTTTCCGACGTTCGGCGCGTTCGCGCGCTTTTGACCGCCCGGACCGGCACGCGCATCGAACTGCGCGCGGGCCTTGCCTGCTGGATCGACGCTTTTGCCGTGCACGCGGGGCGCTACGTACAGGCTGAGCCGTTCTGCGTGCCGTTTTGCAGCCCAGGCGTGACGCAAACGCCCGCGGGGCGGTTTATCGCGGAGGAGGCGGCCGCGTACCGCGCGCCCGAAACGCCGCTTGAGGCGTTCGTCGACGCGGACAGGCTGCGGGAAGGGCTCGTCGTGCGCACGCGCAAAAACGGCGACCGGTTCTTCCCGCTCGGCGCGCCGGGGGAGCGCAAGCTGTCGGACTACTTCACCGACAAAAAGCTCCCGGTCGAAAAGCGCGGACTGCCGCTGCTGTGCGCGGGCGGCCGCGTGCTGTTTATACCGGGGTTTACGATTTCGGAGACGGTGCGCGTGACGGATAAAACCCGTCGCGTGCTGCGGATACAATTTGAGGGGGACACGGAGGAATGATGGGAACCCACATGGCGGACGATATCGCCGAGATCCTGCTGGACGAGCAGGCGATTCAAAAACGGGTCAGGGAGCTGGGCGAACAGATCACGAGGGACTACGCGGGGCAGGAGATCGTGCTGATCTGCATCCTAAAGGGCGCCTGCGTGTTTTTTTCGGACCTTGCGCGCACCGTGGACCTGCGCATGCACATGGAGTTTATGGGTATCTCGAGCTACGGCAACGAGCAGAAGACCTCGGGCATCGTGCAGATCACCAAGGACGTCGACACGTCCATCAACGGCAGGCACGTGCTCATCGCCGAGGACATCATGGACAGCGGCCTGACGCTCGCGTACCTCAAGCGGATGCTGTCGGCGCGCAACCCCGCGTCGCTTCGGATCTGCTGCCTGCTCGACAAGCCGTCGCGCCGGGAGTGCGCGATCACGCCGGACTACTGCGGCTTCGCCGTGCCGAATAAATTCGTCGTCGGGTACGGCCTCGACTACATCGGGCTGTACCGCAACCTGCCGTACGTCGGCGTGCTGAAACCGTCGGTATACGCCGGCGAGTAGACATAGTGGAAAAAGGCGCGCGAGGGGCGCGCCGCGGAGGAACGTATTTGAATAAAAAACTGATTACCGCGCTGATCTGGATCCTGCTGTTCGGGGCCGTCATCATGATGGTCAACGGCCTAAACCCCGCCGTCGAGCAGCCGGACGAGCTGGACTACAACACGGATTTCCTCGAGATGGTGCAGCGCACCGTCAAGGGCGAGGCGCCGACGGACGAAAAGCCCACGATTAAGGCGATCCAGATTACGCAGCGCGAGGTTTACGGCCTGTATGCAGGCGGCGAAAAGAAGCTTGAGGATCTGCCCAGGAAAGCGGATTTCTATGTCGTCATCCCGTCGGAGACCACGTTCCGCGCCGACATGGCCGCGATCATCTATGCGGGCAATCCCACGAAGTTCTCGAGCGTGGACGAGGTGTCGAGCACGAACTATCCGTTCGCGTACGAGTCGCGCATCGTCACGGAGTCGATCTGGTCGATCGTGCTGCCGTACATCCTGATATTCGGCGTGTTCGGCGTGTTCTATTATTTCATGCTGCGCCAGCAGGGCGGCGGCAAGCAGATGATGAACTTCGGCAAGTCGCGCGCGCGGCTTTCGATGGGCGACCGCATGAACATCACGTTCAAGGACGTGGCGGGCGCGGACGAGGAGAAGGCGGAGCTCAAGGAGATCGTGGACTTTATGCGCGATCCGTCGCGCTTCAACGAGATCGGCGCGCGCATCCCCAAGGGCGTGTTGCTGGTCGGCCCTCCGGGCACCGGCAAGACGCTGCTGGCCAAGGCCGTCGCGGGCGAGGCGAAGGTGCCGTTCTTCAGCATATCGGGCTCGGACTTTGTCGAGATGTTCGTGGGCGTGGGCGCCTGGCGCGTGCGCGACCTGTTTTTGACCGCAAAGCGCAGCACGCCGGCCATCGTGTTCATCGACGAGATCGACGCCGTCGGCCGCCAT
>CAZKGE010000110.1:0-7271 GCA_964552065.1 uncultured Oscillospiraceae bacterium
CTCACGGTACGCCCGACACCCCATCGGTCCTCCTCCGGGGTGCTGAGCGAGGCTTTGGCGCGCCCGCAGGGATTCGAACCCAGGACCTACGGCTTAGAAGGCCGTTGCTCTATCCTGCTGAGCTACAGGCGCTCATGCAGCGAGTTCCGAATTGATATTATATGCCCGCGGCGCAAATCTGTCAATGCCGGCCGGGAAGATTTATTTTAGGCCGCAGCACTTTTTATACTTCTTCCCGCTGCCGCACGGGCACGGGTCGTTGCGCCCGACGCTGGGCTCGCTGCGGTAAATATGGTCGTCGCGGAAGCGCTTTCCGATCGCCTTGCGCGCGTCCTGCGTCAGCACGCCGTCCCATTCCGGCAGGTTGTACAGCCACGGCGCTTTTGCGCCGAGCATGTTGTAATAGAGCTTCTCAAAGTCGACGTCCAGCACGACCTCCGAGTTTTCCGTCAGCGCGTCGAGCTTGAGCTCCGTCCTAAGGCTCGTGTTGATGCCGTCGAGAAAGCCGGTGAACGTCACGTCGTCCATACCGAATTCGGCGGAGAGCTCCTTGATCTTCCCGGAGAACACCCGATCCCTTTGGGCCAGAATCTTTTTGTAGTTCTCCGTTTCGAGCGCGTAGTATTCGTCCCAGTGCTTCTTTTGTTCCTGCTCGGAGCGCTCCTCCGATACCATGTCCTGCCAGAGCTTGTGTAGCTTCATCCGTACCTCCCTTTGACGCCGTTCGCCATTTTAACCCATCGCGCGCGTCATTGCAACGGTTTTTCGGAAATTGTTTTTTGGATGTCGCGGTTCCAGAGCAGCAGCGCGCCCTCGCAGGTGTCGGTGTAGTAGCGCGCGCGAAAGCCCGCCTTCTCAAAGCCGAGCCGCTCGTACAGCCGCTGCGCGGCAAAGTTCGTCTCGCGCACCTCGAGCGTCATGCACGCGGCCCCGAGAGAACGCGCGTCGCGCATCATCGTGCGCATCAAAAGCTCGCCGTAGCCCTTTTTGCGGTGCTCGGCGAGCACGGCGACGTTCATGATGTGCGCCTCGTCGAACACTACCCACATCCCCGCGTACCCGATGATCTCGCCATTAAGGTCGAGCACGCGGTAGTGCGCGGCGTCGTTTCTTAGTTCCCCCATCAGCGCCTCGCGCGACCAGGGCGAGCGAAAGCACAGGCATTCGATCTCATATACGCGCGGCACGTCGGGCCGCGCCATCGGACGGATCAACGGCTCCATCACGCCCTCCCCTTTATGCGCTCGCCAAGCACCCGCTCCGCCTGCGAGGGCTGCAGGTACACGGGCGAAACGGCGTCGGCTGCCTCGCTTTGATGCAGTTCGGCCAGCCGGCAGACGTTGCGCGCCGTCGGTACCTCGCGCATTTCCAGCGCCGTGCCCGCGGGCAGGCCGCGCACATACTCGTCCAATACGACGGCCTCCGGCCCGGCAACGCGTACGCCGCCGCGGTACAGCGCCGCATACGCGCGGCCGCCGCCCGCATCGATGGCGACGCACACGGGCGCGCCGGATAGCGGCTGCACGTCCAGAGCCAGCGCGTCCAGCGCGGACACACCGACGACCTTTCTTCCCAGCGCGAACGCGAGCGCGTTGGCCGTGGCCACGCCGATGCGCACGCCCGTAAACGAGCCGGGGCCGATGTCGACGGCGAACAGGTCCACGTCGGCAAATTTAAGCCCGGCCTCGTCGAGCAGCGCGCGTGCAAGCGGCAGTATCGTTTCGGCGTGGCGCTTCTGCTCCGTGACCGCGCGCTCCGCAATGAGCCGCCCGTCGCGCAACAAAGCCACGGACGCCGTTTTTTCGGTCGTCTCCAGACCCAGTATCGTCACAGCGCGTCCACCAGCCTCTCGTATTGCAAGCCGTGCGGCTGCATCGAAATCGCGCGGCCGCCGTTTTCCGTCATCTCAATCGAGATATCGAGCCGCTCGCGCGGCAGGCAGTCCGCGGCGCGCTCCGCCCATTCCATGAGGACGACCGCCTCCTCGGAGAGGTACTCGTCGAAGCCCAGCGCAAAAAGCTCGTCCGGCCCCGAGACGCGGTACGCGTCGAAGTGCAGAAGCTTAAGCTCCGTCGCGTGCTCGCGCACGATCGTGAACGTCGGGCTTGCGACCTCGTCCGTGCCAAGTCCGCGCCCAACCCCGCGCGCGAACGCCGTCTTCCCCGCGCCCAGGTCCCCGTACAGCGCGAGGAAAGCGTGCGGAAACAGCAGCCGCGCTACGCGCTCGCCGAGCAACTCCGTGTCCTGCTCCGTTTGGCAAAAGAACGTGCGCGCGCTCATTGCGTGTAGATGCCCCCGTCCAGCAGCGCGCCGGCAAACTCGGCAAAGCGCCCGTCGCGGATCGCATTGCGAACGTCCTCCATCAGCCGGATGGAAAAGCGGATGTTGTGCATCGTGATGAGCTGCGCCGCGAGGATCTCGTTGGCCTTAATCAGATGCCGGATGTACGCGCGGGAAAAGTTTTTGCACGCGTAGCAGTCGCAGCCGTCCTCGATCGGCGAAAAATCGCGCTCGTACTGCCGGTTCCGCAGCATGCGCCGCCCCGTGCGCGTGAGCGCGAGGCCGTTCCTGGCGCAGCGCGTCTGCAACACGCAGTCGAACATGTCCACGCCGCGGCGTACGCCCTCGAGCAGACAGTCCGGGCTGCCCACGCCCATGAGATACCGCGGCTTCTGTTCGGGCATATGCGGCATGATTTCCTCGAGCATCTCATACATGAGGGGCTTGGGCTCGCCGACCGAGAGGCCGCCGATGCCGTAGCCCGGGAAGTCCATCGCAACCAGCGTCTTTGCGCTCTGTACGCGCAAATCGGCGTAGGTGCTGCCCTGCACGATGCCGAACAGCGCCTGGTCGGCGCGCGTGTGCGCGGCTTGGCAGCGCTCGGCCCAGCGGTGCGTGCGCTCCATCGCGCTTGCGGCGTAGCTGTGGTCGGACGGGAACGGCGCGCACTCGTCGAAGCACATCGCGATGTCCGCGCCGAGCGACTGCTCGACCTCCATCACGCTCTCGGGCGTGAAGAAATGGCGGCTGCCGTCGATGTGCGAGCGGAACGCCACGCCGTCCTCGTGGATGTCGTTGATCTTCGCAAGGCTGAAAACCTGAAAGCCGCCGCTGTCGGTCAGAATCGGCCGCTCCCAGCGCATGAAGCCGTGCAACCCGCCCGCCTCCTCGACAAGCTTGTGGCCGGGCCGCAGGTACAGGTGGTACGTGTTGGAGAGCAGAATCCCGACGTTCGCGTCGAGCAGGTCGCGCGGCGTCATGGCCTTGACGGTCGCCTGCGTGCCCACGGGCATGTAGCAGGGCGTCTCGATGTCGCCGTGCGGCGTGTGCAGCAGGCCCAGCCGCGCGCCGGTCGCCGCGTCCTTTTTCAGTATCTCAAACGTTACGCTCGCCATAAACCCTCACAGAATCAGCATCGCGTCGCCGAAGCTGAAGAAGCGGTACCGCTCCTTTACCGCGTGCTCGTAGGCGAAAAGCGCGCTTTTGCGCGTCATAAACGCCGACACGAGCATCAATAGCGTCGACTCCGGCAGATGGAAGTTCGTAATCAGCGCGTCGACGGCGCGGAACCGGTAGCCGGGCGTGATGAAGATGTCCGTCCAGCCCGTGCCCGCGCGGACGACGCCGTCCTCGTCCGCGACACTCTCGAGCGTGCGCGTCGAGGTCGTGCCGACGGAAAACACGCGGCCGCCCTTTTTTCTCGCAGCGTTGATGCGCGCGGCCGCGTCCGGCGTGACCTCGTAGTATTCGCTGTGCATCACGTGCTCCTCGACGTTTGCGGCGCTGACCGGCCGGAACGTGCCGAGGCCCACGTGCAGCAGCACGTCGACGACGTCGACGCCTTTATTCCGGATCGCGCCGAGCAGTTCGTCCGTAAAATGCAGCCCCGCGGTCGGCGCGGCGGCGGAGCCGCGCTCGCGCGCGTAGACAGTCTGGTAGCGCTCGCGGTCCTCGAGCCGCTCCGTGATGTACGGCGGCAGCGGCACCGTGCCCGCGCGGTCGAGCACCTCCTCGAATATGCCGTCGTAGAGCAGCTCGACGCGGCGGCCGCCCTCCGCGTTCGTTTCGCCGAGCACTTCTACGGACAATTCGTCGCCGACGCGGTAGACATGCCCCGCCTTGGCGCGCTTGGCGGGCCGCGCAAGGCATTCCCACACGTCGCCTTCAACGCGCCGGAGCAGCAAAAACTCCATCGTGCCGCCGGTGTCCGCGCGCCGGCCGAACAGCCGCGCGGGAATCACGCGCGTCGTGTTGCGCACGAGCACATCGCCGGGGTTCAGATACTCGATCACGTCCGAAAACACGCGGTCCAAAAGCGCGCCCGTTCGCCGGTCGGCCACCAGCAGCCGCGAGGCCGACCGCCGCTCGATCGGCGTCTGCGCGATCAGCTCCGCGGGCAGGTCATATGTAAAGTCGCTCGTCTTCAATCGTCCGTTCCGGTTCCTTCCGAAAATACGTGTGTATTATATGTGTTTTTTGGCGCGGATGCAAGGCGCGCGGCGCCGGCGGCCTTTTTTTGGGTCGCAAGCCGCCAAAAAGGCCCGGAACTCCGGGCCCCTTTTTACCTTCTTTGCCGCAAAAGGTGCATAGTACCCTGACAAGCGCAAGTCCGCCTAGCGGATCACGCCGATGAGCAGATAGCGCGCGTCGTACATAAAGTACGTGCAGGTGCTCAGCGTCAGCAGCCGGTCCGTCGGCAAAACCTGCACGTCCGTCTCAAAATCGGAGTTTGTAACGGCCTGCGCGAGGAAGTCCGAAAACGCCTGATCGCTCTCGAACGCGGTCGGCACCCGATCGGACGTCGTCCCGTACCCCGCGAACCACTCCACGGTGTGGTCGCCCGACGGCGTAAACAGCGTCATAGTCTTATGCGCGTCATAATACGACTGCTCGCCGAATTTCTCGAGCCCGGCGAACATCGAGCCGTTCTTCATGTGGTGGCCGTACAAAACGGTGTTGCGGTCCGAGAAATCCGGCGCGTTCGTCATGTCCATGAATATGCAGCCCGACGCGCCGCGCTTGCCGGTGAACAGGTGGTGCAGGTAATAGCTTTCGTCCTCCCCCTGCACGACGGGATAGTCGATCACGGTGTCGGGCAGCGTGATCCACGCGACCGTGTCGGGGTTGATGTTCAGAAGCTTTTCGAAATCCATCTGCGACTTTTCGGCGGCCGGCGTACTATCGTCCGCCTGCGCGGGCGTATCGGCGGCTGGTTTAGCCGCCGCGCTCCCGCCCGATGCCGCGCCGTCCAACGCCGCAACGGGAGCTGCGCTGCCGCCCGGTCCGGCAAGCTCCGCCCGAAGTTCGGCGTACAGCTTGTCATCCGCGTCGTACGCGAGCCGGGTCAGGATCAGCCGGTACGCGGAGTACCCGATCGCGAGGATGCACACGCACAGCACCAGATACAAAAACACCGGCCGGCGCCGTTTCTTTTGTGGAGATTCCATCCGTTCAGCTCCTTTAAAAAAATCGGAAAAGCAGGCCCGCTTATGCGCGGGCCCGTCATGCTGCCTGGTTTTTGGCTAGCCGCGCGCACGCCTGCGAATCAAAAGGATCGTAACGAACAGCAGCAGCGTGCTGACCGCCAGGATCGCGAGCCACAGCGCCGGCGCGGCGTCGTCGCCCGTCTTCGGCGAATCGTCCGTATTCACGCGCGAATCGAGCATCACGATCGTCTGCGGCGTACCGTCGACGTTCACCGTAAACTCGATGGAGTCGGCGATTTTATATCCGCCCGGTGCGCTCTCCTCGACAAGCGTATAGGTCCTGCCCGCCACGAGCGTGGCGTAGAACCGGTGCGGCTCGGTCCCCGTCACCCAGCGCTCCACGACGGTGAGGCCGTCCATCAGCCGCAGCGTCGCGCCCGCCAGCTCGGCAGTGCCGGTCTTGGCGCGCTTGCTGAACGATACGTCCGTGGGTTTATCGACCATTTCGACGCGGTCAACGCTGCCGTCCGTGCTGACGGTGAACTGGATGCTCGACGTCATCGCGTAGCCGTCCGGCGGACTCACTTCGACGAGCGTATAGGTCCTGCCGGCCACCAGCTTGGCCGTAATCACGTGCGGCGCGGTTCCCGACACCCAGCTCTCCACGACGGTGACGCCGTCCATGACGCGGAGCGTTGCGCCCGGCAGCTCCGGCCCGCCCGTGATGGCGACCTTGCTGATGGAAACTACCGTGGCCTCGTCGATCATCTCGACGCGGTTCAGGCTGTTGTCCGCGTTGACCGTAAAGTTGATCGAGACCGCCTTGACGTATCCGTCCGGCGCGGTCTCCTCCACGAGCGTGTAGGTCCTGCCGACCACGAGCTTGGCCACGATCTCATGCGGCGCGGTTCCCGAGATCCAGGATTCGACGACGAAACCGCCATCCAAGACCCTGAGATGCGCGCCCGGCAGCTCCGGCCCGCCCGTGATGGCAACCTTGCTGATCGTCACGTGCGTGGCCTCGTTTACCATCTCCACGAGGTCGACGCTGCCGTCCGTGCTGACGGTAAACTGGATGCTCGCCGCCACGATGTACCCGTCCGGCGCGGACTCCTCCACAAGCGTATAGGTCCTGCCGGCGACGAGTTTGGCGGTGATGATGTGCGGCACGATTCCCGATACCCAGCTCTCCACGACCGTGTCGCCGTCCATCACCGTAAGGTGAGCGCCCGGCAGTTCCGGCCCGCCCGTGACGGCGACCTTGCTGATGGAAACGCGCGTAGCCCCGTCGATCATCTCGACGCGGTTTACGCTGTTGTCCGCGTTGACCGTAAAATTGATCGATACCGCCTTGACGTATCCGTCCGGCGCGGTCTCCTCCACGAGCGTGTAGGTCCTGCCGACCACGAGCTTGGCCACGATCTCATGCGGCGCGGTTCCCGAGATCCAGGATTCGACGACGAAACCGCCATCCAAGACCCTGAGATGCGCGCCCGGCAGCTCCGGCCCGCCCGTGATGGCAACCTTGCTGATCGTCACGTGCGTGGCCTCGTTTACCATCTCCACGAGGTCGACGCTGCCGTCCGTGCTGACGGTAAACTGGATGCTCGACGACACGATGTACCCGTCCGGCGCGGACTCCTCGATGAGCGTATAGGCCCTGCCGGCCGCAAGCTTGCCCACGATCTCATGCGGCGCGGTCCCCGAAACCCAGCTCTCCACGACCGTATCGCCGTCCATCACCTTCAGACTCGCGCCCGGCAGCTCCGGTCCGCCCGTGATGGCCACCTTGCTGATGGAAACGCGCGTGGCCCCGTCGATCATCTCGACGCCGTTTACGCTGTT
>CAZKGE010000111.1:0-7230 GCA_964552065.1 uncultured Oscillospiraceae bacterium
GCCTGCTTGAAAAGTACCGCGTGACGATGGACGTGCTCGCCCGCACGAAGAACCCGGACGTGATATTCCTGCACTGCCTGCCGTCGTTCCACGACCTGGAGACGGACGTGGGCCGCGACATTTTCGAGCGCTTCGGCATCCGCGAGATGGAGGTGACCGACGAGGTGTTCCGAGGGAAGCACAGCCGCGTGTTCGACGAGGCGGAGAACCGCATGCACACGATCAAGGCCGTGATGGTCGCGACCATCGGGCGGCAGTAGGGGCGGGCGGCGGGCGGACGGGTTTTGCGCCTGTGCGCGCCGCTATGCAAAGGGTGCGCATCCGCGCCTTGGCGGGCGGCAAAACCTGCCGCTTAGCCGCTCAAACGGGCCGGTGCGCGTTTTCGTGCGCTTGCGCGCAAGCGCACCTCCGTTACGGCCGCGGCCGAAACATGCGCCTTTTTTCGCGCACTTTGCCGCGCCTTGAAAATGCGGCCGCAATGTGATACCATGACGGCATGAAACGGGCTGTCCTTGCGGCCGCGCTCGCCGCGGCCGTGCTTATGACCGGCTGTGCCGCCATACAAAGCAGCGTCCTCTATTCCGAGGCGGTCGCCGACATCGAGTCCGGCGACTGCCTCGCCGCACTTTCGGCGCTCGAGACGATCCCCGCCTACCGCGACGCGCCCGCGCTGATTGCGCGCTGCCGCGCCGAGCTCGAGCGGCAGCGGCAAAGCGACGCCTACGGCGCGGCGCTCTCGCTGCAGGCCGCGGGGGATTACGAGGCGGCGTACCGTACGTTTGCCGCAATCCCGGGTTATTGCGACGCGGACGCGCGCGCCGAGGACTGCCGCAGCGTTTACTGCGCGCTGCTGCGGACCGAGGCCGAGGAAACGCTGCTGCGACTTGCCTCGAAGACCGACTGGGAGACGGGCCTGCCGAACGTTGCCGCGCTGCTTGCCCGCTGCGAGGGCGATTTGGCGGCGGACCGGCTAAACGCGGTCGTCGCCCCGCTCGCCGCGGGCGACTACGCGGCAGCGGGCCGGGCGGCGGCTGGGAGCGCCGCGGATGGATCGTCGCTGACGCGCGGCGAGTGGGTCGCGCGCTTCCGTGCGCTTGCGTCCGCGTTTTCGGACGAGCCGGAGCGCGCGCTGCGGGCTTTGATCGCGCTGAAGGCGGCGCAGCCGGACTGGCGCGTGGACTGGAGCAGGAACGCCGCGGACGGCGGCCTGCGCATAGGCGGCGAGGACACGCTGCAATTGCTTGGGACGGAGCCGGACGGCAAGGCGCTCGTGTTCGTCACGCGCCACGGCTACATCGGCGCGGACGAGGCCTATATCGACTGCGACCTGCAGCGCGCCGTGCCGGACGCGATCTATCCGGACACGCTCGCCGCGGTCGAGTACGTCGTGACGGTGCGTTTCGACTATCTGCGCGTAAAACGCTTCGACGGCTATTACACCGACGGCGTGCGCGAGTACGCGGAGCTGACGGCGACACACCTGCCGTCGGGCGAGATCGTGGGCGGGCCCGTCGTAATCGTGGGGCCGCTCGCGGAAAACCTCGACACGGCCGACATGGCGTCGGACTACGTGTCCGGCGGGCCGCCGAACGCCGCGGCGGTCGAGGACGCGCTGAACGCGCTGCTTTTGGCACTGCCAGGCGCGTAAACGCGCCAAAACGCTACTAACCTGCCGGGGAGGGCGAATACCGATGGAACAGGGATTGACCCATATCAATGAAAACGGCGAGGCCGTGATGGTCGACGTCGGCTTAAAGGAGATCTCGCGCCGCGAGGCCGTCGCCGAGAGCACGGTGCTGATGCAGAAGGAAACGCTCGAGCTCATCTTAGGCGGCGCCATCAGGAAGGGCGACGTGTTCGCCGCGGCGCGCATCGCGGGCATGATGGCCGCCAAGCGCACGCACGAGCTGATCCCGATGTGCCACCCGCTGCCCATCGACAGCGTGAGCGTGGACATTAAGCCCGTCGAGCCGGACGCCGTGCGCATCGTGGCCACCGTCGTGTGCACGTACCGCACCGGCGTCGAGATGGAGGCGCTTACGGCGGCTTCCATCGCGGCGCTCACGATCTACGACATGTGCAAGGCGGTCGACCGCGGCATGGAGATCGTCAGCACGCGGCTCGTGAAGAAGTCCGGCGGCAAGTCCGGCGTGTATCAGAGGATATAAGCGGCGCTGGCCTTTCAATTCTCCGCTAAGGAACGGGCGAGGGCTCTGTTAAGGAACGCTCGGGGCGCTGCCCCGAACCCCGCCAAAGGAGGAAACCCCCTTTGGAAACCCAAGGAATCAACCCCTGTGTCCGGCAGAAAGGGATTCCAAAGGGACGTGTCCCTTTGGTGGGTGCTCGAGGGCAAGGCCCTCGAACGGTCCTCTACCCGCCGGGGTGCGGGGGCGGCGCCCCCGCTTCAAGAACCCGTTTAGATCTGCCCTTTGTAACCCAGCGAACAACCTGCATGTCCGGCAGAAGGGGTTTCCAAAGGGACGAGTCCCTTTGGTGGTGGTTTGGAGGCGGAGCCTCCGACGTTTCCGTTTCCCGCCGGGGTGCGGGGGCGCTCCCGCCTTAAAAACCTCGTGCAATGCGCGGCCGTTCCAGCCGCCTATTCCCGCATCTTTTCACGCTTTTTATCAACAGGTCCGCGCCCCATAGCGTTTTGTTATACGAACTCCGTTCGCCCCTGCCGATCGTTGTATTTCCAAAAGAAGCATGGTATGATAGCCCTATGCGGCGGGTCCGCGTTTCGGGCGGCAAACGATGCGCCCGCGCGCCGCGATAGGGGACAACACATGATCGACCGATACGGGCGCAACATCGAATACCTCAGGCTCTCGCTCACCGAGCGCTGCACGCTGCGGTGCGCCTACTGCCGCGCGGCGGAAGGGGTGTGCCCAAAGCAGGACGAGCTGCCGGCGGCGGAGTTTCTGCGCATCGTGCGCGCCATGGCAAAGCTCGGCGTCAGGAAGGTGCGGCTCACCGGCGGCGAGCCGATGCTGCGCCGCGACCTTCTCGAGATCGTCGCGGGCATCCGCACGCTTTCGGGCATCGAGGAGATCGCCATGACGACGAACGGCCAGCACCTGCCGGGCAAGGCGAAGCTTCTGCGCGAGGCGGGGCTCGACCGCCTGAACGTCAGCGTCGACTCGCTGCGCGCGGACCGCTACCGCGACTTGACGGGCGGCGGCGAGCTTTCGCTTGTGCTTGCCGGCATCGACGAGGCGCTTGAAGCGGGCTTTTCGCCGCTCAAGCTCAACGCCGTGCTGATGCGCGGCAGAAACGACGACGAGATCCCGGACTTTATCGGGCTGACGAAGGACAGGCCGATCGACGTGCGCTTCATCGAGCTGATGCCGCTGGGCGCGGAGGACCACACGGGCGAGCGCGTGGCCGGCGACGAGATATTGAAGCTGCATCCGGAGCTTACCCCGCTGCCGCCGCGGTACGCGGGCCAGCCGTCGCGCGACTACCATGTCGAGGGCTATGCGGGCCGCGTGGGGCTGATCAGCCCTGTGTCGCATAAGTTCTGCAAGGACTGCAACCGCGTGCGTGTGATGAGCGACGGCATGCTGCGGCCCTGCCTCGGCGACAACGCCGAGGTGCCGCTCAAGGACGCGCTCTCAAGCGGCGACGACGCGCTGCTTAAGCGCATCCAAAGCGCGATCTGGAACAAGCCCGAGACGCACGGCTTCGACGGCGCGTTCACCGCCGCGCGCGACATGAGCAGGATCGGAGGATAGCGCGAAAAATGGCGAGCATCGTATCGATCAATATCAGCCCCCGCAAGGGGACGTTCAAGCAGCCGGTCGAAAGCGCGGAGCTGCGCGTCGATTTCGGCATCGTGGGCGACGCGCACGCCGGCAACTGGCATCGACAGATCAGCCTGCTCGGGCGGGAGAGCATCGATAAAATGATCGCCATCGGCGCGGGCGCGCTCGTGCCCGGCATGTTCGCGGAGAACATCACGACCGAGGGTATCGAGCTGTTTTCGCTGCCGGTCGGCACGAAGCTGCGGCTCGGCGGCTGCCTTGCCGAGGTGACGCAGATCGGCAAGGAATGCCATAAGCACTGTGAGATCTACCGCAAGGTGGGCAAGTGCGTCATGCCGCTCGAGGGTATCTTCGTTAAAGTCCTGACGCCCGGCGCGATTCATATCGGCGACGAAATCATTGTCGAAGATCCATAAAAAATTCGAATAACCGTTGTTTTTTTAAAAGTATAATGATATACTCCCTTTGATAACGGTCAGGGGGAGTTTTTCTTTATGAAATTGATCGAGACAAAGAATGCCGTGGGGCACGTGCTTTGCCACGATTTGACGCGTATCGTGCCGGGCCAGATGAAGGACGCGCAATTCCGCAAGGGGCACGTCGTGACCGAGGAAGACATCCCGATGCTGCTCTCGATGGGCAAGGAGCATCTCTACGTCTGGGAAGTGGACGGGAATACGCTGCACGAGAACGAGGCCGCGGAAAAGCTCGCCGCGCTGTGCGAAAACGCGCACATGCGCCGCGGCGAGGTCAAGGAGGGCAAGATCGAGCTGTTTGCCGAAACGCGCGGGCTGTTCCTTGTGGACGGCGCGCGGCTCGACGCGGTCAACGCGCTCGACGAGATCATGATCGCAACGAGGCGCGGCGGCTGCGCGGTCGAGAAGGGCGATAAACTCTGCGGCACGCGCGTGATCCCGCTCGTGATCGACAAGCAGAAGCTCGACGCGGCCGAGAGAATCGCGGGGGGCGAACCGCTGCTGTCGCTGCACCCGTTCCGCCCAATGAAGGCGGGCATCGTCACGACCGGCAGCGAGGTGTTCAAGGGCCTCGTCGAGGACAGGTTTACGCCCGTCGTTATCGATAAGCTCAAGTTCTACGGCATCGAAACGGTCTGCCACCGCACGACGGACGACGACGCGGAGCATATCGTTGCCGCAATCAACGACGTGCGCAAGAGCGGCGTGGACGTGGTCGTGTGCACGGGCGGCATGAGCGTCGACCCGGACGACCGCACGCCCGCGGCGATTCGGGCAAGCGGCGCGTACATCGTGACCTACGGCGCGCCGGTGCTGCCGGGCGCGATGTTTTTGCTCGGCTACTACGGCGACGGCGTGCCGGTCATGGGGCTGCCGGGCTGCGTGATGTACGCCAAGAGGACGATATTCGACGTTGTGCTGCCCAGGATCGCGGCGGGCGTGCGCACGGCAAAGTCCGATTTAACGAAGCTCGGCAACGGTGGGCTGTGCCTGAACTGCCCGACCTGCATCTTTCCAAACTGCGCGTTTGGCAAATAACGATTTGGATAATCCGCGCCCCGCAAAGCATATTGCGGCAACGGCGCGTTTGAAAGGAGAATCCCAAATACCATGAAAAAAATGATGGCCCTGTTTCTCTCCCTGCTGATGGTTGCGTTCCTGGCCGTCGGCTGCGCCGCCCCCGCCGCGCCCGAACCCGCCCCGACCGCCGCGCCGACCGCGGAGCCCACGGCAGCGCCCACGCCCGAACCCACCGCCGAGCCCGTGGAGCTCGTCGTGTTCGCCGCGGCGAGCATGACCGAGGCGATGAACGAGATCGCCGAAAACTACAAGGCGGTCGCCCCGAACGTGACGATCACCTGCAACTTCGACTCGTCCGGCACGCTCAAGACCCAGATTCAGGAGGGCGCGGACTGCGACATCTTCATCTCCGCCGGCCAGAAGCAGGTCAACGAGCTCGACATTGCGGCCGACGCCGCGGTCAACACCGAGGGCCTCGACTTTGTGCTTGCGGGCTCGCGCTTCAACATCGTGTCCAACACCGTCGTGCTGATCGTGCCCGAGGGCTCGGACAAGGGCATTGCGGACTTTGCGGATGTTGCGACCGACAAGGTCGCGCTGATCGCGCTCGGCAACTCCGACGTGCCGGTCGGCCAGTACGCGCAGGAGATCTATACGAACCTGGGCCTCTGGGACCAGCTGAACGCGGATAAGAAGATCAGCTTCGGCACGAACGTGAAGGAAGTGCTCGCCCAGGTGCAGGCGGGCAGCGTGGACTGCGGCGTCGTCTACAGCACGGATGCCGCAACCGCGACGGGCATCACCGTCGTTGCGGCCGCGCCGGCGGGCAGCCACAAGGCCATCACGTATCCGGCCGCGATTCTGAACATCACGAAGAACCAGGCCGCCGCCGAGGCGTTCATGGAATACCTCAAGAGCGACGCCTGCTCGGCCGTGTTCGAGAGGATCGGCTTCTCGATTCCCGAGCGGTAAGAACGTTTCCTTTCGCGCCGCCGGCCGCACGCCCGTTTGCGAGCTGCCGGCGGATATTCGATGTTTTGGGGGAGAGAAATTGGACCTGTTTCCGCTGTATAATTCGATACGGATCGCGCTGATTTCAACGGTCGTCACGTTTTTTTTCGGCATTTTCTTTGCCTACTATGTGTCGCGCGCGCCGCGGCTCGTCAAGGGCGTGCTGGACTGTATCTTTACGCTGCCGCTCGTGCTGCCGCCCACCGTCGTGGGCTTTTTTCTGCTCAAGACGATCGGCCCGAAGGGCCCCGTCGGCGCGGTCGTGCTGGAGCTGTTCGGTGCGAAGCTGACCATGACCTGGTATTCCGCGATATTCGCCACGACCATCGTCGCGCTGCCGCTGATGTACCGCACGGCGCGCGGCGCGTTCGAGTCGTTCGACGAGACGCTTGCCTATGCCGGCAAGACGCTGGGGTTGTCCAACGCGTATATCTTCTGGCGCATCCGCATGGCCTCGTGCAAGCAGGGCATCCTCGCGGGCACGGTGCTCGCGTTTGCGCGCAGCCTCGGCGAGTACGGCGCGACCAGCATGGTGTCGGGCTATATCCCGGGCCGTACGGCCACTGTGTCGACGACCGTGTACCAGCTCTGGCGCGAAGGAAACGACGCTTTGGCCTACCGCTGGGTGCTGATCAACCTCGCCATCTCGTTTGCGGTGCTCGTGGCGGTGAATCTTCTGGAGACAAAATACAGGGACAATAAGCGGTCCGCGGGAGGGCTGCTATGGCGCTGACGGTCGATATTCTCAAACGTTACGAGGGCTTTACGCTGGACGCTTCGTTCTCCACAAACGGCGGCGTGCTGAGCCTGTTCGGCGCGTCCGGTTCGGGCAAGAGCCTGACGCTGCGCTGCATCGCGGGCGTCGTCAAACCCGACCGCGGGCATATCGAGCTCGACGGCACGGTGCTGTTCAACTCCAAACCGGGAGGAAACGTGCCGCCGCACCGGCGCGGCGTCGGCGG
>CAZKGE010000112.1:0-7169 GCA_964552065.1 uncultured Oscillospiraceae bacterium
CAACGTGCTCGAGGCCGAGAGCGTCGAGGCGGCGCATCAGGCGGTGCTCGCCGCCTATGGGGCATGCGACATCCTCATTAACGGTGCGGGCGGCAACAACCCGCGCGCGACCACGGACGATGAGTTCTTCGACGCCTCTGTGCTGGCCGCGGCCGATAAGAAGAGCTTCTTCGATCTCGACCCCGCCGGATTCGACTTCGTGTTCGGGTTGAACCTTAAAGGCACGCTGCTGCCGACGCAATCGTTTGCGCGCGACATGGCAAAGCGCAGCGCGGGCGTGATTTTGAACATCTCGTCGATGAACGCGTTCACGCCGCTGACGAAGATTCCCGCGTACTCCGCGGCAAAGGCCGCCGTGTCGAACTTCACCAAGTGGCTCGCGGTGTACTTTGCAAAGTGCGGCGTCCGCGTCAACGCGATCGCGCCGGGCTTCTTTTCGACCGCGCAGAACGCCGCGCTGCTCTGGAACGCCGACGGCACGCCGACCGCGCGCACGGACAAGATTCTGCGCAACACGCCGATGGGGCGCTTTGGCGAGGCCGAGGAGCTGATCGGCGCGCTGCTGTTTTTGCTCGACGATGCCGCGTCCGCGTTCGTCACGGGCGTGGTGCTGCCGGTTGACGGCGGATTTTCGGCCTATTCGGGGGTGTAACATATGGAGCTGTGCTTTCGCGCGACGAACGAATTCGGCCTGTCGGACGGCGAGCTGATAGCCGCGCTGACCGACCTGTGCCGCGCGCACCCGGCCAAAAAGGTGCTGATCATCCCGCCCGATTATACGCGCTACCACAGCAAGGCGGGCTTTATCACGAACGTGTGCTACCACCTCTATACGGACGCCGGCGCGCACGTGGACGTCCTGCCCGCGTTGGGCACGCATAAGCCTGTCACGCGCGAGGAAGCCGCGGACATGTTCGGCGATGTTCCGTTCGAGCGGTTCTTCGTGCACAACTGGCGCGAGGATGTGGTCAAGCTCGGCGAGGTGCCGGGCGCGTACCTTGCCGAGATTACGGAGGGGCTCTGGAACGAGCCGATCGGCGTCGAGGTCAACCGCCGCGTGCTCGACGAAAGCTACGATCTGATCCTCTCGCCGGGACAGGTCGTGCCGCACGAGGTGATCGGCATGGCGAACCACTCGAAGAACCTGTTCGTCGGCGTCGGCGGCGCGGACATGATCAATAAGTCGCACATGCTCGGCGCGGTGTACGGCATGGAGCGCATGATGGGCCGCGACCACACGCCCGTGCGCAGGGTGTTCGACTACGCGCTCGCGCGCTATCTTTCCGGACGGCCGGTCCTGTTTCTGCTCACGGTGACGACCGCGCCGGGCGGGAACATCCGCACGCACGGACTGTTTGCTGGGGCCGAGCGTGACGCGCTAGAGGCGGCGGTCGAACTGTCGCAGGCAAAGAACATCGACTTTGTCGAGCGTGGCATCAAAAAATGCGTGGTCTATCTCAACCCTGCTGAATTTAGAAGCACGTGGCTCGGCAACAAGGCCGTGTACCGCACGCGCATGGCCGTCGCCGACGGCGGCGAGCTTCTCGTCCTTGCGCCGGGCGTCGAGCGCTTCGGCGAGGACGAGCAGGTGGACAGGCTGATCCGAAAATACGGCTACTGCGGCAGGCAGCGCGTGCTCGAACTGTTCCGACAGCTGGAGTGCGCCGACCTGCGCGAGAACATGGGCGCGGCCGCGCACCTCATCCACGGCTCCTCCGACGGACGCTTTTCAGTGACCTACGCGGTGAAGAACATCTCGCGCGCCGAGATCGAGTCCGTGCACTTTCGTTCCGCTTCATACGACGAGCTGGCCGCGCGGTACGATCCGGAGAAGCTCGCCTACGGATACAACACGCTGCCGGACGGCGAGGAGGTCTTTTTCGTGCCGAACCCCGCCCTGGGGCTATGGATCGACCGCGAGCGCTTTGCCCGCGAAGGCGGCGCGCTGTAAGCGGGGGAAATGTGGGCACGGAGGATGGCGTGCCGGCAAAAGGGATCTTTGGAAGCTTTGCCCTTGAGTTATCGAGGCCCGTGCGAGGGCTCCCGCTTCGCGGCCACAGTTCGCAATGGTTGCGGCGCGCTGCGGACTTCGTCCGCGGCTCCGCTCCCTTGCTCACTGGGCTTTCGCCTCGCTTCATCCGCCGCAGGCGGTGCTTAGCTCCAGCCCCTCGCCACCCGCTTCTTTTCTTAAAGAAAAGAAGCAAAAGATTTAAGAACGTCTTACAGGAATACATATCCGGAACAGGTTCTAAAGGGGGCACCGGAAGCTCTGAGTGAGCTAGCACTTAGGGGTAACCGATCCCCGAATCTCCGGGGAAAATCGCTTGCTGCAAATGGGTTTCCAAAGAGGGCCGTAGCCGAGCGCCGCCTGTGGCGGATGCAGCGAAGCGCAGGCCCAGTGAGCAAGGGAGCACAGGCCCAAAGGGGCGTGCGCGACTATTGCGAACTGTGGACCTTTGTCCCTTTGGCAGGGGTGCGGGGACGGAGTCCCCGCAAAAAGAACGTCGCAAACGTAACAGCACCGGCTCATTTCCATTCGTTCCTCAACCAAAGAGAGAGGATGCCGTATTTTCGGCATCCTCTTTTTCGCATCCCCCTACGCCTTACTTCTCCGTTTCCTGCGAACGAGCAATACCGTTCCCGCAGCGATGAGAACAACCGCGCAGGCCGCTCCGGCCATCCACCAGGCAAAGCCGCCCGCGCCCGCGGCTTCTTCGGGTTTGGCGACGGGTTCCGCCGCCGCGGGGACGGCTGCCGCGGCATGCCGGCTGGACAGGCTTTCGCTCAGCGCGACGGTGTCGATCACGGTGTATTCGGCAAACGTCTCCTTCCTGGCGATGTCGCCCGCTGCGGCGAGCCGATAGGCCGTCACGGTCAGGCCGTCGTCGTTTGCGGTTACAAACGTGAAATACTGCCGCTCGTCGCCGGAACCGCCCGTCTGGAACTGGAGCAGGTCGTCGATCACGCCGGTCTCAAAGTCGTCGAACTTGCAGCCCATGGGGCTCGTGGTGATGAACGTCGTGCCCGAACCGGCTTCGGCGGCTTTTCCGCCGCGCGCGGTCGCGCGGTAATAGTTGTGGATGTGGCCGTTGAAGTAGAGGTCGACGTCGAGTTCGTCGCACATCTGCTCAAGAAACGCGGTCGCCCATGGGTCGTCCTGGATCAGGCCCGCGTGCGCGGCGATAATGCGCCAGCTGCAGCCCGAGGCCTCGAACGCCTGCTTTGCGTACGCTTTTTCAGCCTCATAGAACGCCGCCTTGTCCGCGGTCACGTCCGCGCCCGCGAGGCCCGTGTACGGGTCCGTGTTCAGCATCACGAAGCACACGTCGCCCACCGTGAAGCTGCCCGTGGTTTCGGCGATGTACGGGTCGTTCATGCCGCCCGGCAGGTTCGTTTCGGCCTTGTAGATCGTGTAGCCGGGGTCGCCGCTGCCCTCGTGGTTGCCCGCGACGAACGCGTTCAGGTTCGCGGCGAAATACTCCCCGAGCGTGTTGAACATGTACCGCCACTGCGGCATCGACGAACCGTCTTCGGTCAGGTCGCCGAGATTGACCACAAAGTCCGCGCCGCCGAGCGTTTCCGGTACGAACGTCTCCATCGTGTACAGGAACGGGTAGTAACCCTCCTCGGCCGTGGACTGCAGATCGGACACCACCATGAACGTGAACTGCTTTCCGTCGGGCAGCGTCGTAAACGCGCGCGTCTCGGTTGCATACTCGTTCGCGCCGCTTAAGGTGACCGCGCGGTATTCGTACTGCGTGTCCGGAGCCAGCCCGGAAACGTCGGCGGAGTAGGCGACGACGCTGCCGCGGTTGTTGGCGATCTCGCCGGTGTAGATCTCGGTCACATCGACCGTCGCCCAGTCGGAGCCGCCGGCGGTACGGTAGAGCAGCTTGGCGGTAAGGCCCCCCGCGTCGGTGATCCAGTTGAACCCGACCGTGCCGGCAGTTTCGCCCGGGCTGAGCGTCACCTGCTTTGGCGTGTATTTTGCGGCCGCCGAAATGAGCTCAAGGCGCAGGCACTCCGACAGCTCGTTCGGGAATGTGACCGTTTTGCCGCCAACGGAGGCTTCGAAGCAGTAGTACCACACGCCCGCCGCCGTCTCGGGGAAGGCCGTGGCAAAAGAGCCGTCACCGTTATCCGTCATGGGGACCGAGGCGGTGAACGCGGCGCCGTCCTTCTCCAGGCCGTAGCGCAGCGTCACGTTATCGGCCGACACGCCGTCGGGCAGCGTGAGCGTGCAGGTCAAAGCGACCGCGTCGCCTTCGTATCCCGCGTTTGTCATCGGCTCCGACGGGCGCAAGACGGGCTCCGTAATTGTTAGATCGCCGGAAATCCGCTCCGCAAGCGTTTCAACCGCGCCGCCCGCGCCGACAAACTGCCGGAGCATCGGGTAGCCCGCGCCGTCCGCGCCGACCCAGGTCCAAAGCGAGTCGAAATCCCAGCCGAGCCGGTCGGTGTAGAACGACTTCGACAGAATCGTTGCGGCGTCGGCGTCCGCGTAGGCGGCGGTCTCCGGATGGTCGTTCGACACGTGGCCCGCAAGGTGCGTGCCGTTCCAGACATAATTGTTGACCAGATGCGAGCCCGTCTCGCCGCTGTAATCGCCGCAGAGCAGGCCGACGGATGTGCCGTCCGCGACGTTTATGCCGGTCAGCAGCATCACGCAGTTTTCGAGCGCCTGGCCGGCCTTGAGATTGCCCGAGATGCCGCCGACGCTCTCGGCTTTTTCGCCGAGCACCGTGATGCTGCCGCCGACGTAGCAGTTGTAGATGCGGCCGCCGTCGGACTGCGCGCTCGTGACGCCGCCCGCCGCGCCGTTTTCGCCGCCCTCGCCGTGCACGAGGATGTCCGCGTAGACAAAGCAGTTGCGCGCGGTGCCGAGATAGCCGTTTTCGTTCTTTTTAATCTTGCCGGCGAGGCCGCCCGCGGTCTTTTCCATGCAGTCCAGCGTGCCGATGACGACGCAGTTGTCCACGTCGCCGTAGAGGCCGCCGATGAGCAGACCGGCGGAGGCGAGGCACTCGACCGAGATGTTGATGAGCGCGAGGTTTTTGACAAAACCTTCGCCGAAGTCATGGCCGACGTTGCCGAACAGGCCCGCGTATTTATCGTGCATGCGCACGATGCTTAGGTTTGAGATCACATGGCCGTTTCCGTCGAACGTGCCGAAGAAAGCGCAGGATACGCCGCCCTCGCGGGTTTCGTCGGTGAGTGCGGCGATCGGCGGCATGTAGCCCTCGGTTTTTTTGCCGGAGAGCTTGGACAGGGCTTTGCCGATGCGCTCCATCAGCGGCGCCATGTCGAGATCGGCGGTCAGCACGTACAGGCCGTCGCAGGGCGCGTCGGGCACGCCGTCGCCGTTTGTGTCCTCCGGTTTCCAGGTACCGCTCAAGTAGAGCAGCTGTTCCGGCGCGGAGATCTCGTATTGCTGTGCGGCGGCGTTGTAGGCGGGCGACAGGGCTCCAAGCTCGACAAGCTGCTCGGTCCCCCAGACATCGCCCTCCCACCAGGCGCTTTCAGCCTGCTCGGCGCGGGCGTGTCCCGCACCGGCCGGGAGCGCGAGCAGCAGCGCGCACAGGGCGGCCAGAATGCGTCTTTTACGCATAGGAATCCTCCTTTTACGGCGTTCATAAAGGGGCGGGGGACCACAGCTTTGCCGTGATCCCCCAGTACTTGCCGATGCTGTTACGCGCCACTTAGTACGCAGGATACCAGAAGTCGGCGGAGATGCCCTCCGCGATGGCGTCCTTGATGTACTGCAGCGGCTCGGGATCGCCGTCGTCATAGGAGACCTCGGTGAGGTCCGGGTCCACGGCGTCCTTCATCGAGATCTCGTTGCTGGCAAAGCCGTCGCCGTTTAGCGTGAACAAGTCGATGCCCGGGATCGTCAGGGTGGAGCCGTCTTCATAGACGACATGGACCTCGTACGTGTCGGCATGCGGACGGATGAAGAAGTCGAACACATACAGGCCGCCCTTGCCGGCCGCCCAGACGGTGACCGCGTTGCCGCTCTCGTCGACGAGGCAGGGGATCATGTTCTTGTACATGGTCCGGTCCCCGCCGGTCTCGTAGAGATAGAACTCCGTGATGCCCAAGCCGGTCTTGTTCTTGATCTCGAGGCCGAGTATCTCATAGCCCGGATAGGTGTTGTCGGCGGTCTTGCCGGCGGCGATGGCCGCGGTCACCTTGTCGATGTCCTCGGCTTCGTCCAGCGGCTCCTGTTCCCAGGTCGACGGATCGACGCCGTCCTTGAGCGAGAGCTTGTCGTTGGTCTTGAGGGTGAGGCCCGGCCAGGTCGCGTTCGTGCCGTCGGCGAACTCCACATACAGGTCGTATGTTGCAGCTTCGGGGCGGATCAAATAGGCCTGGAACTCATAGAACTCCTCGTTCGGGTCGTTGTCCTGGTCGATCCACTCCGGCGCGCAGAGGCTCTTGCCCTTGTCCGCGGCTCCGGTAGGGAAGAGGTACAGGCCCGTGATGGTGATGCCCGTCTTGTTCTTAAAGTCCAGCCCGAGGGGAATGTAGGTCGCTTCGGTTTCCGGCGGGGCCGGCGCTTCGGTTGCGGCGGGCTCCGCAGTCGGCGCGGCCGTGGCCGCGGGTTCGGCGGCGGGCGCTTCCGTGGCGGCCGCTGCGGGTTCCTGCACGGCGGGCGCCGCCGAGCAGGCGACCGCAACGCAGATCATCGCCAGCGTCAACAGAACTGCAAACAGCTTTTTCATAGTTTTGCCTCCTATTTTTTCGTTATGATCGCCCGCACCCCCTTGCGGGTATGGTATCAATCCGAAGATTCCGTATGTGCCTGAACGCTAAGGTCTTTGCCGCAAACAAAGCTTCATCGGTATCACGGGAAGATCCCGTTCACGTCTGGGCGCTAAGGCCGGATGATCGCCCGCACTCCCGTGCGGGTATGGGCTCAATCCGAAGATTCCGCGCGCACCTGCGCACTGTCGCCTTCGCCGCAAAACTTCAACGGCATTTAGAGAAGATCCCGCGTGCGCTTTCGCGCTGTCGCCTTCGTCCGGCCCTGTCAGGCGTCCGGTTCGAGGCAGCGGATGCTGCCGCCGGGGCCGATCTCAAAGCGCACGGACGCGTGCGTGGCGGCGGGGAACTGCGGCAGCGCGCGGTTTTCCGTGCAGAGCACGCAGGGCACGTTCTTTTTCAGCAGG
>CAZKGE010000113.1:0-7163 GCA_964552065.1 uncultured Oscillospiraceae bacterium
CATTTTTTGAAGGGTGCGGGGGTCGACTGCATGCTCGTCGAGGCGTCGACGATCGGCAGCGGCACGACAAAGGGCACCACCGCCGTACTAAGTGCGCAGCACGGCACGCTGTATACGGATCTGATCAAGAAATTCGACGAGGAGACGGCAAAACGGTACCTGTTCGCCAACCTGCTCGCGGTGGAAAATTTCCGCGAGCTGGCAAAAAAGATCGACTGCGATTTTGAAGACAAGCCGTCGGTGATGTACTCGCTTGACGACAAGGATGCGCTTTCCCGCGAGGCGGAGACCGTCAATCGTCTCGGCTTCCCCGCGGAATACGTGACGCATACCGAGCTGCCGCTCAAGGTCGCGTCGGCCGTGCGCTATCCGAACATGGCGCAGTTCCATCCGCTCAAGTTCCTCGGCGGCCTTGCCGAGGGGCTGCGCATATTCGAGCATACGTTTGTGCGACGGATCCGCGGAACCGCGGCGGAGACCGACCACGGGACCGTGCGCGCAAAGCGGATTATCATTGCGTCGCATTACCCGTTCATCAACAGCCGCGGCCTGTATTTTGTAAAGATGTATCAGAAGCGCTCGTTTGTGGTCACGCTCGAACACATGCCCGCCCTCGACGCCACCTATGTCGAGAACACGGAGAGCGGCATCTATTTAAGAAGCTACGGGGACCATCTCATAATCGGCGGCGGCGACAGCCGGACCGGCACGCGCAGCGGCTTCCCGAAGGTGTATGAGTTCGTGCAGCGGCACTATCCCAAGGCGCAGGCGAAGCTCTCCTGGGCCGCGCAGGATTGCATCAGCCTCGACGGCGTGCCGTACATCGGCGCTTACAGCCCAAACACGCCGGACCTGTATGTGGCTACCGGCTTCAACGAATGGGGCATGACCGCCTCGATGATCGCGGCGCAGCTGCTGACCGACCGGCTCACGGGCAAAAAGAACCGGTTTACGTCCGTGTTCTCGCCGCAGCGCAGCATGCTGCGCGGGCAGCTATTGCAAAACCTTGCCGTGACGCTGGGCAATTTCGTGCTGCCGACCGTGCCGCGCTGCTCGCACCTGGGCTGCTCGCTCAAATGGAACACGTTCGAGCAGACCTGGGACTGCCCCTGCCACGGCTCGCGGTTTGATAAGCACGGCAAGCTGATCGACAACCCCGCCATGCGCGGCATCCGCGCGCGCCCGCGCGCCTAAAGCAATCCGTGAAAACCGGAGGCATTCCTGCCGCCAGGCATTATTTTTCGCAGCATCTCCGCGCCTAGAGCGCGTTGGTAGGCGGCCAGCAGACCCCGTCCTCGCAGATATAGTACGTCGTTTTTCCGTTGATCGGCGGATATGCGGCAGCACTCGAAAGCCGGAACGCCCAGTCCGAGCGGACGCGGATTTTTTCGAGGTCTTCGCGGTCCGTAAGCGTGCAATGGACAAGCCGGACGGGCAGGAGCGAATACAGATAGAACCCGTATCCCGTGGGGTACGCGGCCGCCTCGGCGCTCATGTAGTCGCGCTGCTTGGCAAGCCTCCGTTCGAAGTCCGGCCGCCCGGTCAGCAGCGCGAGCCGGGCAAGGTTGTACGCCATCATGGAATTGCCCGAGGGCAGCGCGGCGTCGCGGCTCTCTTTAATCCGCACGAGCAGCCGCTCGTTGTGCACGCCGGAAAAATAGAAGCCGCCGCCGGTCTCGTCGAAGAACAGCTCCGTCGCACGTTCGGCATACCGCAACGCGCGGTCTAAATACTCCTCCTCCACCGTCGCCTGATGCATCTCGAGCAATGCAAAGATATAGTACGCGTAATCGTCCAAAAACCCCGGTCCCAGCCGCTTTCCCGCGGATTGGCCGGAAAACAGCGCCGTTTCGTCCGTCAGGTTATGCTCGATAAACATTAGCACGCGCCGCGCGGCCAAAAGGTACCGTTCCTCGCGCAAAATCCGATAGGCGGCGGCGCAGGCGGCGGCTGCGAGCGCGTTCCAGCCGGTCAAAAGCTTCGTGTCCGTCTGCGGCAGAGGCCTCGCCCTGCGGTAATCGTAAACCTTCGGCAGCAGCACGTCGGCCGCGCCGGTCAGCTGTTCCGCGGCAAGCAGGTTCGGCACGCTGCGGCCCTCGAAGTTGCCCTGCGGGGTGATGCCGTACCGGCGGCAGAACGCCTCACCGTCCTCGCGTCCCAGCAAGTTGTGGATTTCGTCAGGCGTAAACAGGTAGTACCGGCCCTCGCCCTCCTCCGAGTCCGCGTCCTGCGCCGCGTAGTATCCGCCCTCGGGCGCGCGCATCTCCGCTTCCAGATACGCAAATATCCGCTCCGCCACGCCGCGGTACAGCGACTTTTCGGTCGCCTCGTTCGCGTGCAGATAGGCCAGCATGAGCAGCGCGTTGTCGTAGAGCATCTTCTCAAAATGCGGCACGAGCCAGTACCGGTCCGTGGAGTAGCGCATAAAGCCGCCGCCGATATGGTCGAATATGCCGCCGCGGTACAGCATAAGCAGCGTCTTTCCGGCCATGTGCGGCGCGGCGCGCAGCAGAAACGTCAGGTTGTGCGCGGACGGAAACTTTGGCGCGGCGCCGAAGCCACCGTACTCGGGGTCGAACGTGCGGTTAAAGCGCCGCACCGCTTTTTCGGTCAGCGCTTCGGCGGAAACGGGGTCGGTTTCCCCGCACATGTCCGCGAGCACGGCCACAACCGCGTCGCCGCCGGCGATCAGTCTCGCCCGGTCCGTCCGCCACGCCTCGCCGACGGAATGGATTAGCTGCAGAAAAACGTGCTTGGGAAAATACGTGCCCGCATAGAACGGTTTCCCGTCCGCGTCCATAAATATGCTCGTCGGCCAGCCGCCGCCGCCCGTCATCGCCTCGCAGGCGCGCATATAGACGCCGTCAACGTCGGGCCGCTCCTCGCGGTCGACCTTGACGGGCACAAAATACCGGTTCAGCTCGCGCGCGACCTCACCGTCTTCAAAGCTCTCGTGCGCCATCACATGGCACCAATGGCAGGCACATCAGCGCGGACAGGTCAGCTATACCCAATCGATAGAAAGACCGGCTTGTCCATGCGCCGTGCCTCACCGAACGCTTTCTCGCCCCACGCGTGCCAGTCCACCGGATTGTACGCGTGCTGCAGCAGGTACGGCGAGGTTTCGTTCAGCAACCGATTGGGTATTTTCGTTGTATTGTCCACGGGATCACCTCCTTTTTAGCGCCCAAATGGCGGCAAAATGCTGCTTATACGTTGCCCTGCGGCAGGGAAAATCATACCGCCTCGCCAAAACCGAACGGAACGCCCGCAGGCGTTCCGGCAGGGCTCCGCGCCGCCTATTCGGCGACCTCGAGCAAAAAGGTGACGGGCCGCAGGCCGTCGTTGCAGACCGTGACGCAGGTCTTCGGCACGCCCATCCAGTTCTCGTACCCGAACGCGTCGAGGCCGTGCGCGAGCCCGAACACATACTTTTCGCAGGGCGTCCACGCGCCGCCGCACATCTCGGGCGGGCGCCTGGCTCCCTTGGACAGCATCACCTGCCCCGCGGTATGCGTCGGGCACGGCGTAATCCCCGGCGCGCCGTAGCGCTTGCACAGCTCCTCGTCGAAGCCCACCTTCAGCACCGTGATCCTCACATCCCGAATCATATGGAAGTCCCTCCCCTTTTACAGTTCCCCGAGCACCAATAGATACGCGCCGCCGTCCTTTTTGTCCAGCTCCGCCGCGATCGCGAGCGCCCGCCGAACGCCCTCGCGCGCGTCGGGCGCGGCAAACAGGTTGTCGGCATGAAACCCCGCCCTGCGCGCCCCGTCCTCAAACGCGGTCATTTTCCCGCGGCCGAGAATCACGATTGCGTCGCAGCTGCGCGCCGCCTGGCGGCCGAGCCGGCGGTTGTACTCATCCTCCTGCTCACCCTGACCGCGCAGACCCGCCGTCAGCAGGATCCGGTAGCCCGCGCAGCCCTCCAGCACCTGCAAACTGTCCTTCGCGCCGTCGAGGCTGGCCTGCCGCCCGTCGTCGAGGATTCGAAACGGCGCCGCGTCGCGCGTCTCTGCCGCGTCGGTCTCCCAGGGCTTGGCAAGCTTTTTGCGCACCGCCGCGGGCCACTCGCCCTCCGGCAGCAGCACGAGGTTTCCAACCGCGGCGACGATCCCGGACAGCGATTCCGCAATCTCCGCCGCGCTTAAGCCCAGGCGGTGCGCCAGCGCGGCCGCGCCAGCGCAGTTCTGGACGAAGAACCGGCCCGGCAGGTTCACGCGGCACGATACCGCGTCCCCGCCGCGCTTTCGCAGCGTAAAGCTTCCGCCGTCTATGCCGGTCTCAATCCCGTCCGCCCAAACGTCCAGATGCTGCGGCGTCCCGCCGCCCGAATAGGTCCCGTAGCGCACAATAGCCGCGTCGCCGGTCTTTTGCTTGCGCAGCAGATCGTCGTCATAGTTGATCAATACGGTCGGCAACCCATCCTTGTCGCGGCGCGTCCCTTCGAGCAGCTCCATCTGTGTACCGGCGATGCGGTCCGCGGCAAGAAAGGTATCGAGGTTTCGCTCGGCGGCGGACGTGATCACGCCGTAATCCGGCGTCAGCTCCTTGCAGAACGCGCGCACATCACCCGGATGCCGCGCACCGATCTCGACGAGAAGCACGTCGTGCCCGGCGGTGAGCTTATTAAGGATGCAGTCTGCGGCGCTGCCCGCCGAGCCGTCGCGCTGCGGCTCCGTCGCGAGCACGGCATACCGTCCGCCCAGCGCCTGCTGCGCCACGGCGATCAGCGACGATTTCCCGAAGCTGCCCGCGACGCCGACGACGCACAGCGGCGCCTTCCCGGCCGCCGCGCGGGCCGCGTTCAGCTCGTCAATCCGGCTGCGCGCGCGCCGGCAGGCATTCTTTTCGCGGCGGCGCTCCAGGGGCTTGACAAGGAAGTTGCCGAGGAAAATCCACGTGTCGGTCATAAACCCGAGGAACATCGCGACAAACGGCAGCTCCCAGAAGAACGTGCGGCGAAACAGCACGCCGATTCCGGTCAAAAGGATCAAAAACAGCAGCGTCGCACCCGCCGCAAGCCGCCAAAGCCGTCCGTCGGGGACGGGTCCCGGCTCCTTGCGCGCGCGCAGGTGCAGAAGCCCGAGTATGAGCAGAACGGCCGCGTGCAGCATCAGATACACGGGAAGCGCGAAAAAGTCGCGCAGCAGAAAGCTCGAGAGAATGAAGCTGAACAGGACCCACATACTTTCCGTCTTGCGCTGCGCCTTCATGAACGCGACGAACTTCTCATAGTGGTACCCGCCCTCCTGCATGCGCAGAAGCTGGCGCTTCAGCGTAGGCCACAGGAAGAAGAAAAAGCAAAGAAAAAACAGAAAAAGTGCGATCTGAAACATTTGTCCCGCCTCCTTCGGACTTCGGCGCTAGACGCCGGCCGGCTTGGCCTCGCCGTCCGCCGAATCTCTTTCCGGCGTTTCGGCCTGTTTTTTTGCCGCAACGGCGCGCGAGCCGCGGATGCGGTCGATCATGGGCTGCACGCTCGCGCGTTCCGCGTCGGTCAAAGCCGGATACCCGTCGCCCGTGACCGCCTGGTAGATCCCGAACGCCGCGATGTTCCAGTTGCCGCGGTTTAATTCCGGCCCGAGCTCCACGCGGCGCAGGAAGGCGCAGGCGCTAAACAGCTCGTCGAGGAGCTTCTCCTGCTGCGCACCGACCTTGCGGCGGCGGTCCGCCGCCCCCTCGTCCGGCTCTTTGGAATGGATTTTGTAGATCGTCTCGATCAGGCCGAACACCGAGCCGCCCGCGCAAAAATCAAAGTGTTTGCCGTTGGAGAAAAACCCGAACCCCATGCGCCCGGAGCGGAACACGGGCCTTTGCCGGAACAGGATGCTGGAGCTAAGGCAGCTTCGCGCATACCCGCGGTACGGGACCACGCGGCAGGGCGGCGTAAATGCGCGCCGCTCCTCCCAGTTCAGGATCTCGTACCAGCGCTCGCGCGTATGCTCCAGGTTGTTCCGGATAAAATTTGCGCCGCTGATCGTCAACTTTTTCTCCACGAGCAGCCGGCAGGTGTACATTAAAAAGAACAGCGCATCGGGGTTTTTAGCCGGCAGCTTCGCGCTGCGCAGATACAGATGCCCGATCGTGTCCAGCTTCGGCCCATAAAACGCCCACTCGGACTGGAGGTCGTTATCGTGCATTTAAATCGCTCCTTTATGGAAAATCGCCCGGTTTTTACACAGTATACCACAAGCAGAAACGGGGGGAACAGCCCCGAATAGCGCTGTTCCCCCCGAGTACCGGTTCAGATTTGCATCTGAAGCGTTTTGTGTGTCGATCCTTCTCTAGGACGCGTAGGACATCTCGGAGACGAGGATCTGCGTGTCCTTACGGGCCGCCCACTGGAGGTCGGCAGCCGTGCCGTACAGAGCGTCGCAGCCCAGCACATACAGAGCGAACGGATCATCAAAGAAGATCTGGTTCAGCTCGTCGTACATGGCCTGACGGCCCGCGGGATCCATCTCGGCGTTGGCGGCTTCGATCTTCGCATCGCGGTCAGACGGTTTCGTCGCGGACTGGTTGCCCGTGGATGCCGCGCAGACGCTCATCGGGCGAGCCATGTCGAAGAAGTCGTTGCCGTTGGAGCTAAAGAACAGATCCGGAACGCGGGTCTTGTCGAACAGCTGGTCGAGCCATTCGTTCCAGGACTTGAACTGCGTGGTTACGTTGAAGCCCGCAGCCTGGAGATCGGCGGCAATGGCTTCGGTGACTTCGCCGTCCTTGAGCCAGCGGCCGCGCTCGGAAACGAATTCGACTTCCTGGCCGTTGTAGCCGGAGGCAGCCAAATACTCGGCCGCCTTGGCGGGATCATAGCCATACGCCTTCACGCTCTCAGTGTAACCGACGTAGCCCGGGCGGCCCATCTGGCCCGCGCACGGAGTGGCGTAGCCCTGGAACAGAGCGTCCGCGATGGCATCGGTCTGGAGCGAGTACGCGGCGGCCAGACGGGCATCCTTGGACATGAAGACGCCGTCGTTGATCTGGTTGAAGCGGACCCAGTAGGCCTCGTTGCTGACCTCGGAGACCACCTTCGGCAGATCCGGCACGTCCTCGGGGTACATGTTGACGGCAAGGTCGATCTCGCCGGCCTGCAGCGCGGACAGCGCGGTCAGGCGCTCCTCAAGGAAGCGGAACTTCGCGTTCTTGATGGCGGGCTTCTC
>CAZKGE010000114.1:0-4604 GCA_964552065.1 uncultured Oscillospiraceae bacterium
CTTAAAGAAAAGAAGCGAAAGATGCGAAGAATATCTCTCTAAAAGGCCCTTCGCCGGGTTTCCAAAGGGACGTGTCCCTTTGGCAGGGGCCGGGGGCAGAGCCCCCGGAATCCTCCGGTCCTAAACCCACACCTCTCACACACAGCAGCGGACGGCCCTTTGGGCCGTCCGCTGCGCCGCATCTGTCTTAAGCAATCCCCTATTCCCCTCCCGCGCTCTTCCGGCTGCGCCTGTCGAGCGCGAACATCACGGCTGCGGACAAAAGCGCGAGCGCGGCGATCAGCGCATACATCGCCTGCGGCCTGCCCGCTGCGACGAAGTGGCTGATAACGGGCTGAAACGCCATGCCGCCGACGCCGGCGGAGAACACGACCATGGAGACCGCAGCGGACGACGCAGCGGGAAAACGCTCCACGGTCAAAAACGCCATGCCGGCGTACACGGGCGCGTAGGCGAGGCCGACGAGCACGACGGCCGCTATTTTGAGCGCCGCGCCGGGCAGAAGCGGCAGCAGCGCGCTGCCGATAGCCGCCGCGACAAAGCACGGCGCGAGCAGCTTCCCGGGCGAGCGGAACAGGCTGCCGGCCAGCCTGCCCAGTATGCCCGAAAGCCAGTACGCCGAGAGAGCCATAGCGCCGTACGCGCCGAGGCCCTGCCCTGTAAAATAGCTGCCGATCCAGTACGTCAGCGCGGTTTCGGAGCCGATGTAGATCATCACGATGAGCATGTACAAAAGCATTTGCGGATTGCGCAGCAGCCGCAGCACGGCGGCCCCGCGCACGCGCTCCGCGGCGGCGGGACGGTCGCCTTGCCGGTGCAGCAGCCAGTAGAGCATAAAGCCCGCGTAGCACAGCCCGGACAGAATATACACGGGCCGGTACGCGTCGTTTTTGATGAGGAGCGAAAGCAGGACCGGCGTAGCGACGCCGCCCGCGCCGAACGCCGCCTGCGTCAGGTTTAAAGAGCGGTTCGCGGTAACGCCGCCGTTCTCGGCCACGAGCGAGATCGCGCAGCTCTCGTATCCGGCGCTGCCGACGCCGAACACAAAAAAGCCTGTAAACGCCGCCGTGGCGGAGCGCGCAAACAGCAGGATCAGCGAGCCAATAATCACGACCGCCGCGGTCACGGCGGCGGCGAGCCGCTTGCCCATGTGCTGCGCAAACTCGCCGAAAAAGAGCACGGCCGTCACGCAGCCGCAGTACAGGGCGCTGATCATGCCGCCCATCTGCGTCTGGTCCATATCAAGGGCGCGCGCGACGCTGCCGACAAGGTTCTGATTGGCCGCGAAAAAACAGCCCATCAGGGCGAATATCAGAAGAAATGTCCGGTTGAGACGGCGATTTTGATCCAACGGGCGATAACCACTCCGTTTGCAATTTGTGTGCATCATACCATCGCCCGCGAGCAAAATCAACCTTCGCATCGGGCGGCCGCGCAAAACGCCGCTGCTCGTTGAATTTTTGCGGATTCTATGGTACGCTTTTATGGTAAAGAATTTTTTGCAAGTCTGACCGCCGCGGCGGCTTTGCCGGAGGCGGTTCTATGGAGGTATCGGCATGAAACTGATGGGAATCGGCGCTTCGGGCGGGGCGGCGGTCGCGAGCATCTTTTACCTCGAGAACATGGACCTCACCGTCGCGGAGCGGCACGGCCTCGACCCGGCCGAGCAGCTTGGGCGGTTCCGCAGCGCCGTCGAACAGGCTAGACGCGAGCTTGCCGCGCTCTACGAGCACGCGCTGACGGCGGACGCGCAGACCGCCGCCGTGTTCGAGGTGCACCAGATGCTGCTCGAGGACCCGGAGTTTGCCGACGCCGCGGAGGAACTGATCGGCACGGGCACGAGCGCGGAATGGGCGGTGCAGAGCACGGCGCAGACGCTGCGCGCGATATTCGACCACATGGAGGACGAGTACTTCCGCGCGCGCGGCGCGGACGTGACGGACATCTCCAGGCGCGTGCTGCGCATCCTGCTCGGGGTTTCCGACGTTTCCGCCAAATTGACCGAGCCCGTCATCGTCGCGGCGGCCGATCTTCTGCCCAGCCAGACCGTGCGGCTCGACCGCGACAACGTGGTCGGCTTTGTCACGCAGCTCGGCTCGAACACGTCGCACTCCGTCATCCTCGCGCGCACGATGGGCATCCCCTGCGTCGTGTCGCTCGGCGACGCGTTTTTGAATATCCCGAAGACCGGCGTGCTCGCCATCGACGGTGCCAGCGGCGAGGTGCTCGTCAACCCCATGCCGGACGAGCGGGCCGCCTTTGAACAAAAGATCAAAGCGAACAAAGAGTCCCGCGAATCGCTCGAGCGCTACCGCGGCAGAGAGGCCGTGTCGCCGTCCGGCAAGCGCGTGCTCGTCGCCGCGAACATCGGCAGCCCTTCCGACGCGGCGCTCGCGCTCAAGAACGACGCCGACGGCATCGGGCTGTTCCGCAGCGAGTTTCTGTATCTTGAGAGCAGCGATTTCCCGAACGAGGCAACCCAATTTGAGGCGTACAAGTCCGTGCTGTCGCAGCTTGCGCCGCGGCCGGTCGTGATCCGTACGCTGGACTTTGGGAGCGACAAGCAGGCGCCGTACTACGACATCGGGCACGAGGAGAACCCTGCGCTGGGTTTCCGCGCGATCCGCATCTGCCTGAAGCGCAAGGACATCTTCACGACCCAGCTGCGCGCGCTGCTGCGCGCGTCGGTGTACGGGAGGCTCTGCGTGATGTTCCCGATGATCAGCCACCTCGAGCAGGTGCTGGAGATCAAGAGCATCGTCGCCGAGGTCAAGGCGGCGCTGGCGCGCGAGGGCGTACCGTTTGCGGACAGCGTCGAGTTCGGCATCATGGTCGAAACGCCCGCCGCCGCGGTGATCAGCGACCAACTCGCCAAAGAGGTTGACTTCTTCTCGCTCGGCACGAATGACCTCACGCAGTACACGCTCGCGGTCGACCGCACGAACGGCTGCGTGCACGAGCTGTTCGACAGCGCGCACCCCGCGGTGCTGCGGCTCATCGAGATGACCGCAAAGAGCGCGCACGACAACGGCATCTGGGTCGGCATCTGCGGCGAGTCCGCGGCCAACACGGCCCTGACCGACTTCTATCTGTCCATCGGCATCGACGAACTGTCCGTGTCGCCCGCGTCCGTGCTCGCCGTCAAGCGCGCCGTGATCGAGAGCCGCAAATAGAGCGGGGCGGCCGCATAGGGCCGGGCGGAACGATACAGAAAATTCAACAGGAGGCAGCGAACAGAATGGAGCAGCTCTACCGCAACGTCAACGCGCTTTTGCCGGACGGGTTCCGCAGGGCCGATGTGCTGGTGGCCCACGGCCGCATTGCGGCCGTGGGCGAACGCCTGGGCGGCGTCGGCGAGGATTTGTCTGGTCTGGCGCTTTTGCCGGGCCTTGTCGACGCGCATACGCACGGCGCGAACGGGTTCGATTTCAACACCGCAAAAACGTTGGCCGACGTGCAGACGATACTCGATTATTACGCCGCACACGGTGTGACATCCGTGCTGGCCACCGTCATGACCGACACCGACGACGCGCTCTGCCGGCAGCTCGAGCTGACCGCCGAGGCCGCCAAGACGATGCCCGAGATCCGCGGCATCCATCTCGAGGGGCCGTTCCTCTCGCACGAGTACAAGGGCGCGATGCCGGAGGAATGCCTGCGGCCGCCGGACATCGACGCGTTCCATCGCTATCAGGCCTGCGCGGGCGGGCTGATTAACTACATCACCTTCTCGCCCGAGCTGCCCGGCGCGGAGGACTTCGTCCGCACCGTCAGCGCCGAGGGCGTGCACGTCTCGCTCGGGCATTCGGGCGCGGACTTTGCCACCGCCCTCAACTGCATCGCCGCCGGGGCCGCCGGCTTTACGCACACGTTCAACGCCATGCGGCCGATCGACCACCACAACGCGTCCATCGCCGTCGCCGCGCTCTACGCCGACGCGTACTGCGAGGCCGTGCTCGACGGCAAGCACCTCGCCCCCGAGATCGTGCGCATGCTGTGCAAGGTCAAAGGGATCGACCGCATCATCGGCATCACGGACAGCCTCGCCGCCACCGGGCTGCCGAACGGCGAATACCACTCCGGCGGCATGCGCGTGCGCGTCGTCGACGGCGACGTGCGCCTCGTCGCGACCAATACCCGCGCGGGCAGCACGGTCGACGGCCTCGCCGCGCTGCGGAACGTCTCGAAATTCACCGGCCTGCCGCTCGAGCAAGCCATCCTGTGCCTGACGAAAACCCCGCTCTGCGCCGTCGGGCTCTACGACCGCACCGGCTCGATCGAGGCCGGCAAGGACGCCGACTTCATCCTGCTCGACGCCGACGGGCATCTATGCCGCACCGTCTGCCACGGCGAGACGGTGTATCGGGCGGCGTAGGGGGCGAGGGGGACGGGGGGGACGGGAGGGTACGTTGGAGGCTCCGCCCTCAAACACCCGCCAAAGGGACACGTCCCTTTGGAAACCCGTCCTGCGGCACATGCAGCTCTGTTTGCTCTCCATCTTTTATTTGGGTTTCCAAAGGGGGTTTCCTCCTTTGGTGGGGTGCAGGGGCAAAGCCCCTGCATCGTCCCTTGAATAAAACCCGCGCCGCGAACATCGTTCGCGG
>CAZKGE010000114.1:4614-7153 GCA_964552065.1 uncultured Oscillospiraceae bacterium
GTAGGGGCAAAGCCCCTGCATCGTCCCCCAACAACCAAAAACCGCGCCGCGAACATCGTTCGCGGCGCGCTTCATTTCCTTCTCCCGTCCCCTTCCCTCTTTCACGCATCCCCGCACAGCGCCGTCCGTGCCGCTTCCTCCACGGCCTCGCAGACGGCAAACGATGCGGCGAGGTCGCTTCCGACGCACAAAGCGCCGTGGTTGGCGAGCAGACAGGCGCTGCGGCCGTCGAGCGCGGCGAGCGCGAGGCGCGTAAGCCGCGGGGTCGACGGCAGCGCGTGCGCCGCGCAGCGGACGTCGCCGCCGAACAGCCGGAGCTGTTCCGGCGTTATCGCGGGCAGCGGCCGATGCGCCGCGGCGAACACGCCGCAGTATTCGGCGTGCGTATGGATGATCGCATTGGCCTCGGGATGCGCAAGATAGATCGCGCGATGGAACCGCTTCTCGGTGGTCGGCCTGCGGCCGTTTGATGACTCGTACGCAAGTGTGGCAAGGTCGACGCGGACGATGTCGCCGGGCGTGGTCAACAGGTAATTCAGCCCGGACGGCGTGACAAGCATGTATTGACTGTCGAGCCGCGCAGAGAGATTGCCCCACGTGCCCTGCACGAGCCCCGTTTCAACGAGGCGGCGGCCGTATTCCACGATCGCTTCACGGAGCGCTTGCTCGCTCATTCGCCCATCCCCCGCTTCGCTTCCTCGGTCAGGTTGATCGCCGAGTATTTTTTCTGGTACACGGCGTGCATCAACAGCGCGGCAAACAGCGGCACCGGCCGAGCGCTGCCGATTCGTTTTGCGAGCAGCTCCGTGCGCGCCGCCTTCTCGAGCAAAATCGCCGCCGTCACGGCCTCGCCGACGGACCGGCCGGTCACGAGCATGCCTTGATCGCGCACAAAGCAAGCGTTGCGGCGGGCAAGCGCCGCGCGCAGCGCGCGCGGCTCGAGCGCTTCCGCTACGCGCGCGGTCACGCCCACGATCTGCGCCATGTCGTCCAGGCTCGCGCGCAGGACGCGATGTGTGCCGGACGCCTCCAGCGCGCCCGGCGGAGCCAGCAGCAGAACGACGCGCGCGTCGGGCTTAGCGCAGAACACAGCCGCAAGCGGGTCGGCCTTGTCCGAAAGCGGCAAAAGCTCCGCCGCCTCCGCGTCCAGACCTTCGCCGTTCGCCCGCTCTCCGTCCCCGGCGGCGCGTAATTCGAATTTTGCGTACCGCTCCGCGTCGGCGCGCAGCGCGCAGAGCACGGGCCCGGTTTCCAGCAGTCCCGCGGCCAAAAGCCGCCGCCGGACCGTTTCCGCTTCGCCCCAAAAAACTGATGCATCCGTCATACGCGCGCCTCCGCGATCGTAAACCGCCGGATCATCCCAGCGGCTGATCCCGCAGTTCTCCATATCGCCATTCCTCCCGCCCGAGCAGATACCGCAAGAGTTCGCGCATCTCCAGCTTCATCTCGTCCGCCAAAAACGGGAGCGCGTGCACGTGCCTGTGGTTCACCTGCCCGTAATACAGCCCCAGCACCGTCTGCGCCATGCGCTCGCAGCCGAGCGGCACACGCTCCGCGCCGCCGAACGCGGCCGCGAGGTTCTCCGCGATCAACCCCTCGATGCGCGCCACGCGCGCGCCGTTCGGGCTTAAAATGCACGTGTTCGTCAGCCGCGTCATCATGCGCGGGTAGTTCGCCGTGTCGTCGGTCAGCTTATCCAGCAGCCGCTCAACGGCCGGTATCCCCGTCTCGCGCGCGGTTAAGCAGTGCTCGATCACCTCGTCGATCTCCTGAACCGCCAGCGCCGCGTGCAGCTCCTCCGTGCACGAGAAGTGGTTGAACACCGTCGTGCGGCACACGCCCGCGCTGAACGCGATCTCCTCGAACGTCGCGCCGTCCACGCCGCGCTCCTCGTACAGGACCTTGGCCGCGTGCATGATGCGCGCGCCGGTCTTTTTGAGCTTTCGTGCGTTCATTTTTCCGTTTCGCCGCCCCCGCCGGACACGTCCGTCCGCCTCTTTGCGCGCGCGTTGGTGTCGATGCTGCCGCGGTACACGACGAAGCGGCAGAACAGAAACTCCGTCGTCAAATTGATCAGCATCGTGCCGAACAGCACGATGTACTCGTTCCAGCCCGCGTTTGTCAGCGCCGTACCCCACCACGTCGACGCCGGCGTGAACACGCAGTAGTACAGCGCGACCTTGAGCATCGCAAGCGGCACGTTATTGGCGGACTTAAACGTAAACTCGCGGTTGAGCGTAAAGTTCCAGAGCACGGACAGCGCGAGTGCGATTAGGTAGCACGGCCAATAGGGCCAGCCGAGGAGCTCGTTGAGCAGCGTGAACGTCCCGGCCTGAATCAGTCCCGCCGAGGCCGAGAACAGCACGAATTTGATGGCCCGCACGAGGTCGTCTTTGCTTTTTGCTTGCATAAATGCGTCTCCTTTTATATGATAACTGAAAGGATTGCGTCAGAAGGGATCGGGATTGCGCCGGCCGGAGGCGGAGGTACGTTGGAGGCTCCGCCCCTGCGGGGGAAAGGGTACGGTGGAGGCTCCGCC
>CAZKGE010000115.1:0-7127 GCA_964552065.1 uncultured Oscillospiraceae bacterium
GCCGCCGAGCTTCTGCGCCTGCGCAATGACGTGCAGCGCGATGGTCGTCTTGCCGGAGGACTCCGGCCCGAATATCTCGATGATGCGGCCGCGCGGCAGCCCGCCGACGCCGAGCGCGTAGTCGAGGTCCAGGCAGCCCGTCGGAATCGCCGATATGTTGATCTTGCTGGCCGCCGCGCCAAGCTTCATGATCGCGCCCTTGCCGAACTGTTTTTCGATCTGGCTCAGCGCCATTTCGAGCGCTTTTTCTTTTTCCAGCATGCCGTCCGTCCCCCCGTCGATTGCGTTCTTTCTGTCGGATTATACCATAAATTATATCACGAACAAACGTTTGATGTACAGAGTTTTCTGCGGACCAGGTCGAGCGCGTTCAGCACGGTAACGCCGCGGATGCGCGCGCGGTCGCCGAAGAGCTGGAGCTTTTTGACCTGCGTTTCGCCGAGCCCCGCGAGCGCGATATAGCACAGGCCGACGGGTTTTTCCGCGCTGCCGCCGTCCGGACCCGCGATGCCGGTCGTGGCGAGCGCGATCGACGCGCCGGAAACGTGAAGCATGCCCTCGGCCATCTCGCGCGCGCACTCGGCGCTGACCGCGCCGTATTCTGCAAGCGTTTCGTCCGACACGCCCAACCGGCGCGTCTTGACCGCGTTGGCGTAGGCAACCGCGCCCTCGATAAAATAGCGCGAGCTTCCGGGCAGGTCGACGAACGCGCTGGCGAGCAGGCCGCCCGTGCAGCTCTCCGCGACGGCGATGGTCAGGCCGTTTTTAAGCAGCAGCTTAGCGCACACCTCGGGCAGCGACTCGCCGGCCGTGTTGTAGACGACGTCGCCGAGCGTCCTTTGGATCTCGTCGAGCATGGGGGAAACGAGCGCCTCGCCCTCGGTTTCGTTTGCGCACTGGGCCGTCACGCGCAGAGTGACCTCGCCGGTCTTGACGTACGGCGCGATCGTGGGGTTCGTCTGGCTCTCGATCATGCCGCGCAGCCGGTGGGTCACGTCCGACTCGCCCATGCCGAAGATGTGCACCTCGCGCGAGTACAGCACGCAGCCGCTGCGCTTCTCGAGATAGGGCATCACGTGGTTTATAAACATCGGTTCGAGCTCGCGCGGCGGTCCGGGCAGCAGCACGGCGGTCTTGCCGCCCGCTTCCATGATGACGCCCGGGGCGGTGCCCTTTGCGTTCGGCAGAATGACCGACCCCTCGGGGAAATGCGCCTGCTTGAGATTGTTCGGCGTCATCTTGCGGTCGAGCCCGTCGAAAAAGCGCTTGAGGCGCTCGACCTCTTCGGGGACGGGCGCGAGCGTCAGCCCGAGCGCGGAGGCTACGGTCTCCTTGGTCAGGTCGTCGTCCGTGGGCCCGAGGCCGCCGGTAAAGATCACGACGTCGGCGCGCGAGAGCGCCGTTTCGATCACCTCCGTCAGCCGCTCGCGGTTGTCGCCGACGGTGATGTGGTAGAACACCTGGTAGCCGAGCGGCGCGATGCTGGCCGCGATGAACTGCGCGTCCGTGTTGACGACCTGGCCCATTAAAAGCTCCGTACCGACGGAAACAATCTCTGCGATCATGATAGATCAACGGCTCCTTTGTGCACGCGAATATAATCGATACACGACCAGATCGTGAACACGAGCGCCGCGTACATGGCGATCATGTCGAAGCGCACGCCGATCAGGTTGAAGACGGGGTTGCCGAGCAGCATGGCGATGATGCCGATGCACTGGAACGCGGACTTCGCCTTCCCGAGCCAGTTGGCGGGGATCACCGTGCCTTGGTTGGACGCGACGAGCCGGAAGCCGCTGATGATGAACTCGCGCGCGACGAATATCACCGTAAAGATGGCCGGCAGCATGCCGTGGCCGGTCAGCATGATGAACGCGGAGCAGTAGAGGAGCTTGTCCGCGATGGGGTCGATCAGCTTGCCGAAGTTTGTGACCAGGCCGTATTTTCTCGCGATGTGGCCGTCGATAATGTCCGTCATGCTGGCCACGAACATCACGAACGCGGCGATATATTGCCAGTGCCGCGTGACGGAGTCCAGATAAAAGCACGCGATGAATACCGGTACGAGCAAAATACGCAGGATCGTCAGTTTGTTCGGGAGGTTCATAACAGTTCTCCAATCATGTCGTAGTCGAGCGCGCCGGTCAGCCGTATGCGGGCGTACCGGCCGACGGCGTATCCGGGCCGAAACGGGACGCGCACGAGCCCGTCGACGTCCGGCGCCTCCGCACGCGTGCGCCCGACGAAAAAGTCGTCGCGGACCCCCTCGATCAAAAGCTCCGCTTCGCTGCCGACCCGCTTTTGGGCAAGCGCGGCGGAGATGCCGCGCTGCTGCGCCATCAGCGCGTCGTAGCGGCGGCGCTTGGTTGATTCGTCGACCTGCCCGGGCAGACCGGCCGCGCGCGTGCCCTCCTCGGGCGAAAACGCGAACGCGCCCACGCGGTCGAACGGGTATTCGGCCAAAAACGCGAGCAGCTCGGCAAACTCCTCCTCCGTCTCGCCGGGGAAGCCGACCATCATCGTCGTGCGCAGCACAAAGTCCGGCGCGTGTGTCCGGATATGCTCCAGGATTCCCTGAATATGTTTCTTCGAGCCGCGGCGGTTCATACGCAGAAGAAGCGCGTCGCTGATGTGCTGCAGCGGCATGTCGAGATAGCGCACGAGCTTTTCGCTGCCGCACAGCGTATCGAGAAGTGCGGGCGTGACGGTGTCCGGATAGGTATAGAGCACGCGAATCCAGCGCAGGGCGGCGATTTTGCAGAGGCGGTCAAGGAGCTCCGGCAATTTTGGTTTTCCGTACAGGTCGACGCCGTAGCAGGACGTGTCCTGCGCGATCAGCGTCAGCTCGGTCACGCCGCCGTCCGCCAGCGATTCCGCCTCGGCGACGAGCTTCTCCATCGGTTCGCTGACGAGGCCGCCGCGGATGAGCGGGATCGCGCAGTAGGCGCAGCGGTTATCGCAGCCGTCGGCGATGCGCAAAAACGCGCGGTGCGCGGGCGTGGCCAGTACGCGCGGGGCGACGCTGCGCCGCGCGTGCTCGGCCGCGCCGGGAGAAACGGTGTTGCGGACGGCGGGAGAGGCGGAAGAGTCTGCGGCTGCTTCGGCATGGACGGTCGTGCTACGGATATTTCTTTTTTCTATTGCTTCGGCCGGGACGGCCGCGCCTGCCTCAGCCGGGACGGCTGCGCCGCGAATCTTTGCTTCCGTTGCAGCCTCGGCTAAGGCAAATACGCTGCTTGGAGCAGCGGCAAGGCTTGCGGCCACGCCGGCGGGGACGGCGGCGCTGTAAACCTTTTCTTTTGTCGTTGCCCCGGTCGGGATGGTTATGCCGGTAGCGACGGCGCCGTGAGCGTTTTCTTTTGCTGCTGCTTCGATCGAAACAGCAGCGCCGCCAAATCCGGCCGCGCCGCGCTCCCTTTCCTTTTCCTCTTCCGCAGCCTCGTCCAATACGCCCTTGCCGCGCGCGGCAAGCAGCGCGGGCAGCGTTTCATATTCGCGCACGCCGAGCAGAATGTCGATCTCCGGCATGGCCTCGGCGAGCTCTTCGCGGTACCGCTGGGAAAGGCAGCCCGTCGCGACGAGCGTCTCACAGCGGCCGCCCTTTTTGTATGCGGCAAGTTCGAGCAGCGTGTCGATCGACTCCTGCTTGGCGGGCTCGATGAAGCCGCAGGTGTTGACGATCAATACCTGCGCTTTTGCGGGGTCGTTCGTAACGGAATAGCCCGCCCGGGTCAGGATGCCGAGCATGCGCTCCGTGTCGACCAGATTTTTCGCGCAGCCGAGCGAGACGACGCCGACGGTTTTATCCATCAGTCCGACACCTGGCGGTCCGGCGGCGGCAGCGGGATGCCGAACACCTCCGCGTATTCCGCGCGCTTGATCAGCACGCGGCGCGCCTTGCTGCCGTCCGCGGGCGAGACGTAACCCGCCTGCTCCATCATGTCCAAAAGCCGCGAGCCGCGCGCGTAGCCGACGCGGAGCCGCCGCTGCAAAAGCGACGTCGACGCCTGTCCGGCCTCGATCACGATGCGCACCGCCTCGGCCATGAGATCGTCCTCCTGCTTGCCCTCGCCGAACGCGCCGCCCGTAGCCCCGCCGACCGCGGCGGAGGCCATCTCCTCGACGACCGCGTCGTCGAACGCGGGCCGCCGCTGCTGGATGCGGAAATGCTCGACCACGCGCTCGACCTCCTCGTCGGAGACGAACGCGCACTGGAGCCTCGTGGGCTTGTTCGCGCCGTTCGGGTGGAACAGCATATCGCCGCGGCCAAGCAGCTTCTCCGCGCCGGTGGCGTCGAGTATGATGCGGCTGTCGATGCTCGACGACACCGCAAACGCGCAGCGCGAGGGGATGTTGGCCTTGATGAGGCCCGTGATGACGTCCGCGCTCGGGCGCTGCGTCGCGACGATTAAGTGCAGCCCCGCCGCGCGGCCAAGCTGCGCGATGCGGCAGATCGCGTCCTCGACGTCGACCGCGGCGACCATCATCAAGTCCGCCAGCTCGTCGATGATGACGACGATCTTGGGCAGCCGCTCCTCGCGGTCCTTTTGCAGCTCGTTGTATCGCGCCAGGTCGCGCGCGCCCGCCTCGGAGAACAATTTATAGCGCTTCGTCATCTCGTTGACGGTCCAGCGCAGCGCGCTTGCGGCTTTCTTGGGGTCGGTCACGACGGGGATCAACAGGTGCGGCAGCGTGCCGAACGCGGACAGTTCGACCATCTTGGGATCGAGGAGGATCAGCCGCAGGTCGGCGGGCGAGGGCTTGTACATCATCGAGATGATGAGGTCGTTGATGCATACGCTCTTGCCGGAGCCGGTCGAGCCCGCGATCAGCATGTGCGGCATCTTGGAAAGGTCCGCCGTGATGACCTTGCCGGAGATGTCCTTGCCGAGCGCGAGCGTGATGGGCGACGCGGCGGTCATAAACTCGCGGCTCTCGACGATGTCGCGCAGCACGACCGTGGCGGCGTCCTTGTTCGGGATCTCGATGCCGACGGCGGACTTGCCGGGGATCGGCGCCTCGATGCGCACGCGCGGCGCGGCAAGGGCCAGCGCGATGTCGTTGCTCAGCGCGGTGATGCGCGCCACCCGCACGCCCGGCGCGGGCTGCAGCTCAAAGCGCGTCAGCACGGGGCCGACGCTGATGTTGACGACCTTTGTGGTAATGCCGAAGCTCTGCAGCGCCTCCACGAGCTGGCGCGCCTTCTCGGCGGGGCTCTCCGCGTTCTTTGAGATGCTCGTATGCGGCACGTCGAGCAGGCTGTACGACGGCGGCACGTAGGCGGACGGGCCCTCGGCCTTTACGGCGGGCAGGTCCGTCACGCGCGCGGCCTTCTTGACCTGGCGCGGCGCGGGCGCCTGCGCGCCGAACAGCTTCTCCGTCTCGGCAGGGTCGGGCAGCACGCGGCGCGGCGCGGCCTTCTTCTCCTCGACCGGCTTCATCACGAGCGGCACGTCGTCAAGCGGCTCGAAGTCGTCCCACGCGTCGGACACGATCGGCCGGTCGGGCTTTTTCTTGAGCTCGCCCTCGAGCGGCATGAAGCTCAACGCGTCGTCGAGCGCCTCGGAGACGCTCTTCGTTTTCTTTTTCTTCTTCCGATGGCGGCTCAGCTCGTCCATCTGCGTGTCGTCGTCCGCGGAAAATGCCGGCAGCCGGTCGCCCTTTGCGGAAGCGACGGCCTTGGCGGGCTCGGCGAGCGAGCCGGTATAGAGCTTTTTGTCCTCGGTCCGCTCCTCGCGCGCGTGCTCCGCCGCCTGCCGTGCGGTGTCCGCGACGCGGTCGGAAAGCTTCTGCGACATGTCCTGCAGCGAGAGCCCCGTCACGGCGATGACGGACACGACGATCAGCGATATGGTCAACGTGTACGCAAACGCGTTGCCGCCGAACATCTGAATCGGGTAGCAGAGCACGGCGCCGACAAAGCCGCCGCCCATGTGCGCCACGGAGCCGACGCGGTACGCCTCGTTGAGGTACTCCATATAGCGCACCGTCTTGAACGGCGCGTCGTAGATGATCTGGTTGAGCGTGATGATCGAGAGCACGCCGATGATGGCAAACCAAGCCGAGCCGCGCATGTTGGCCCTGCGGCTGCCCTGTATGGACAATACGCCGAGGCCGATCAAGATCACCGGCAGCACGTACGCGATCCAGCCGCACAGGCCGAACAATACGCCGGAGAGCCACTTGCCGAGCACGCCGGAGGCCGAGACGAACATATAGATGCCGAGCAGCACGCCCGCGGCGATCAGCAATACGCCCGCGATTTCGCGCTGCCTGCGCTCCGTCTCGGCGTTTGCCGCGCGCGTTGCGGCCGCCTTGCTGCCCGCGGACGATTTATTATTTGGTTTTGGGGCCGAATCCTTCTTTGCCGCCATGGATTGTAAACCTTTCGCGTATAGGGTGGTCGTATCCTCATACGAATGCGATCCTATTATACAGCATTGCGCGCCCGCAAGCAACGGCCGCACTTGCCACGCGGCTATGGCGTGCGGTATACTATAAAGAAGTTTTATTGCGCCATACTCGGAGGAAAGACCATGCAAATCGTGATTTTGGACGGACATACGGCAAATCCCGGCGATTTGAGCTTTGACGGATTGAGAGAATTTGGCAACCTGTCGGTGTACGAGCGTACGCCGGCGGAGCTGATCGCGCAGCGGCTGCGCGGCGCGGACATCGTGTTTACGAACAAGACCCCGATCCGGCTAGAGCACCTCGAGACGACGAAAAGGCTCAAGTTCATCGGCGTGCTCGCCACGGGCTACGACGTCGTCGACGTTGCGGCCGCCGCGGCGCGCGGCGTCGTCGTGTGCAACGTTCCCGCGTACAGCACGGACTCCGTCGCGCAGCACGTGTTCGCGCTGCTGCTCGAGATCTGCCAGAACGTCGGCTTGCACGACCGTCTGGTGCATTCCGGCCGCTGGACAAACTCCCCGGACTACTGCTTCTGGGACACGCCTTTAATCGAGCTGTCCGGCAAGACGCTCGGCGTGTTCGGCTGCGGCCGCATCGGCTGCCGCGTCGCCGAGATCGGGAAGGCGTTCGGCATGCGCGTGCTCGGCTGCTCCCCGCGCGAACGAAGCGAGTTTGCCGGCCGGTACGTCGACTTCGACACGCTTTTTGCCGAG
>CAZKGE010000116.1:0-7126 GCA_964552065.1 uncultured Oscillospiraceae bacterium
GCTCCGTACGGCACAATCCGATGCCCTCGGCGCCGAACTTGACGGCGACCGCGGCATCGTGCGGGTTGTCCGCGTTCGTGCGGACCTTCAGCCTGCGGTTTTCGTCCGCCCACTGCATGATCGTCGCGAAGTTGCCGGAAACCTGCGCCTCGACGGTCGGGATCGCCTCGCCGTATACGTTGCCGGTCGAGCCGTCCAGCGAGATCCAGTCGCCCTCGTGGAATACGCGGCCGTCGTCCAGCGTCAGCGTCTTGTCCGATTCGCGGATAGAGATCGACGAGCAGCCGGCCACGCAGCACGTGCCCATGCCGCGTGCGACCACCGCCGCGTGCGACGTCATGCCGCCGCGCGCGGTCAGGATGCCCTCGGACGCATACATGCCTTCGATGTCCTCCGGAGAGGTCTCAAGGCGGCCGAGGATGACCTTTTCGCCGGCCTTTTTCGCGTTCATCGCGTCGGCCGCGTTGAAGTACAGCTTGCCGCAGGCGGCGCCCGGTGAGGCCGGCAGACCGGTCGCGATGGGCTTGGCTTTCTTGAGCGCGGCGGGCTCGAACGTCGGATGCAGCACGGAATCCAGCGAGCGCGGGTCAATCTTCATCAGGGCTTCCTTCTTGGAAATCATGCCCTCGTCGACCAGGTCGACCGCAACCTGCAAAGCGGCCGCCGCGGTGCGCTTGCCGTTTCTGGTCTGCAACATGAACAGGCGTCCGCGTTCGATCGTGAACTCCATGTCCTGCATGTCGCGGTAATGCTTCTCGAGCGTGTTCGCGATCTTGACGAACTGCGCGTACACGTCGGGCTGCGTTTTCTCAAGGTCCCCGATGGACGACGGCGTGCGGATACCCGCCACGACGTCCTCGCCCTGTGCGTTCATCAAAAACTCGCCGTAGAGCTTCTTCTCGCCGGTGGAGGGATTGCGCGTGAACGCCACGCCCGTGCCGCTGTCGTCGCCCATGTTGCCGAACACCATCGACTGGACGTTGACGGCCGTGCCCCAGCTATAAGGGATGTCGTTCTTTCTGCGGTAGACGATGGCGCGCGGGTTGTCCCAGCTGCGGAACACCGCCTTGATCGCTTCGAGCATCTGGATCTTCGGGTCCTGAGGGAACTCCTCGCCCTTTTCCTCTTTGTACATCGCCTTGTAGCGCGCGACGACTTCCTTGAGGTTCTCGGCGGTCAATTCCGTGTCGAGCTTGCAGTGGTTCTTTTCCTTGGCTTCGTCAAAGATCTTGTCGAACTTGGCTTTCTCGACCTCCATCACGACGTCCGAGAACATCTGGATGAAGCGGCGGTAGCTGTCGAACGCGAAGCGCTCGTTGCCGGTCAGCTTGGCAAGGCCGATCACGGTTTCATCGTTCAGGCCAAGATTCAGGATCGTGTCCATCATGCCCGGCATCGACGCGCGCGCACCGCTGCGGACGGAAACCAGGAACGGATCGGCTGGATCGCCGAGCTTCTTGCCGGCGTTTTTCTCGGTCACGGCGAGCGCGGCGTATATTTGATCGAGAATCTCGTTATCGATGATCTTCCCGTCCTCGTAATACTTCGTGCAGGCTTCCGTGGACACGGTAAAGCCAAAAGGGACCGGCAGGCCGAGATTCGTCATCTCGGCAAGGTTGGCTCCCTTGCCGCCCAGGAGATTGCGCATGTCGGCTTTCCCCTCGTGAAACAGATATACGTACTTATGACTCAAAATGTACATCCCCCTTCCAAATTAGACAACTCATTATACAACCGATTGCCTGAGTTGAACAGTAAGAACTTACGTCTTCTTGTCCAATCTGCAGGATTTCATTCATTTTACCGAATCTGCCGCATAAACGCAAGGGCCCGCGGGCCGTATTCCAACGCCTGTTCAGCATAACCCGTCAAAAGCGCGTATAATTCGCCGCGAAGCTGCTCGGACAGCCGCACGCGGTCCATCTGCTCGTCGGTCAAAAGCAGCATGCGCCGCAGGGCCTCCAGCGCGGTCTTGCTCACGGGCGCGCCGCCGCGCGCGCAGGCCGCGCAGACGGCGCCGCCGAGCAGCGGCGAGAAAAACAGCTTTTCGTCGCCGCGCACGTCGCGCCCGCACTGCGCGCAGGCCGTGATGGATGGCTTTAGGCCCGCCGCGTTTAGAAAGCGGATCAGAAAGCACAAAAACAGGTCCGTTGCGTCCGCCTCGCCGTAGGCCAAAAACGAGAGCGCGCGGTACAGAAGCAGAAACATCGCCTCGTTCGGCTCGTTCTCCTGCACGGTGTCGCTGACGAGCTGCAGCATCGACGTGCCGAGCGCGAAGCGCACGATGTCCTCGCGGATCGGAAAGAAGCTCTCCGTCACGCCGCAGCCGTTCACGGTGTACTTGTCCTTGTGCAAAAACAGCTCGAACTCGCCGTAGACGAACGTTTCGGCGCACGGCAACAAGGGGCTGTTTTGACGCCGCGCGCCACGCGCCTTTGCGTCGATGCGCCCCCTGTCCGGCGTGATGATGGTAATGATCCTGTCGTTTTCGCGGTAGTTGACGTATCGGGTCACAATCCCGCTGACGATGACGACCGGCAATCTATCCCCCTATTCCCGCTCGCCGCGCTCCTGCTCGTGTTTGGCGCGCTTCATCGCGCAATACAATAAATAAGCGCCCACGCTGCCCGACTCGGCGAACATCTCCCAGGCGCCGCCCAGCTTGTCCCGTTTTTTCAACATCCAACACACTCCTTTGCAGGCTTAGTGTGCCAATGCGCGCGGATCTCCATGAGTTTCAAATACTGGAATCACTCGTAGCCCAGCTCGCGCAGCGCCGAAAGCTTGTTGCGCCAGTCCTCGTTGACCTTGACGTAGAGCTGCAGGTTGACGCGCGAGCCGAGCATCCACTCGATGTCCTTGCGCGCCTCTGTGCCGATGCTTTTTAGCATCGCGCCGCCGCGGCCGATGAGTATGCCCTTGTGCGAATCGCGCTCGCAGAAGATCGTGGCGTAGATGTCCGTCAGCTCCGTATCGGGCCTTTGCTCCATGCGGTCGATGGCGACGCCGACGCCGTGCGGCACCTCCTCGCGCAGCAGAAGCAGCGCCTTCTCGCGGATCAGCTCCGCGGTCACCACGCGCTCCGGCTGGTCCGTGACCATATCGTCCGGGAAATACTGCGGCCCCTCCGCAAGCGTGGGCAGCAGCCCCTCAACGAGCTCCTCGACGCCGTCGCCGGTCTTGGCCGACACGGTCTGCACGTCGGCAAGGAACGCGCCGTTTTGACGCAGCGCATCGGCGGCGGCGGTCAGCTGATCGACCGTGGCGGCGTCGGATTTGTTGATGAGCGCAAACACCGGCGCTTTTGCGTGCGCAAGGCGGCCAAGCAGTTTCAGGTCGCGCTCCTTTACGCCCATGAGCGGGTCGACCACGAGCAGCGCGGCGTTGACCTCCGACAGCGCGTCCGAGACCGCCTTCTGCATAAAGCTCCCGAGCCGGTTCCTCGCCTCCGTCACACCGGGCGTGTCCAGAAACACGATCTGAAAGCCGTCGCCGTGCAGGACGCCCATGATGCGGTTGCGCGTGGTCTGCGCGCGGTCGGAGACGATCGAAATCTTCTGGCCGACCAGGCGGTTGATCAGCGTGGACTTGCCCACGTTCGGGCAGCCGACGATCGCAACGAAGCCGGAACGGTACCCGCTCATAACAGGTCCCTCGGGCCGAACGCGTGCGGCAAAAGCTCGGAAAGCGTGCTGCATACGACCCGGCTGCGGTCGCGGTTGGCGCAGATCACCGGCATGCCGGGCTCGCAAAACTCCGTAAGCACCTGCCGGCACACGCCGCACGGGAACGCGATGTTCTCGCCGCTGCATACGACCGCGAGCGCGTCGAAGCGGCGCTCGCCTTCGTAGACGGCCGAAAACATCGCCGTACGCTCCGCGCAGTTGGTCGGCGTAAACGCCGCGTTTTCGATGTTGCAGCCGGCGTAGTATTTGCCGGAGCCGGCCAGCAGGCAGGCGCCGACCTGAAAATGCGAGTACGGCACGTATGCGCGCGCCATGGCCTCGTACGCGCGGTCCAGCATGCCGTCCAGCGTTTGTTCGGAAACCCCGTTCATCGGCAGATCCCCATTTCGTTCAGTATCTCGTTCTGTTTTTGCCGCATGACCGCCTCGTCCTGTTCGTTCATGTGGTCGTATCCAAGCAAATGCAGCGCGCCGTGCACGGCGAGAAATGCCAGCTCGCGCCTTAGCGAATGGCCGTACCGCTTCGCCTGCTCGTCTGCTCGGGCCAGGCAGATCGCCACGTCGCCGAGGTAGCCGTCCGGCGGCGCGAGAAGGGCCTCGCCTTCCCAGGCCGGGAACGTCAGCACGTCCGTCTCGGCATCGATACGGCGGTACGTGCGGTTTAAGTCGCGAATCCGGTCGGGCGTCGTGACGAGCACCGAGGCGTCGCCCGTGCGCCCTTCGTGCAATAGAGCGGCCTCGAGCGCCGATACCACGACTTCCTGCAGCTCCGCGCCGAGCGCAACGCCGTCGTCCTCAGCGTACTCGATCATACCTTGTCGTCCCCCGGGTAGCGGATGCGCTCGTGCAGCAGGCCGTTCATCGTGACAAGGAAGCTCTTCTCGATCCGCGTGATCTCCGCCAATGTAAGCGGCGCCTTGTTGAGCTGCCCGTCGTCGACCTTGCCCTGTATCACGCGGCGGACCATCGCGGCCATCTCATCGCGCGTCGGCTCCTGCATGGACCGCACGGCCGCCTCGCAGCTGTCGGCGAGCATCACGATCGCGCTCTCGCGCGTCGACGGCTCCGGGCCGGGATAGCGGTACGGCTTCTCGTCGGGTGCGCCCTCCGCGCCCTCCCCGCGCTGCTGGACGGCCTTTTGATAGAAATACGCGACCAGCGTCGTGCCGTGATGCTCCGCGGCGATGCGGCGGACGGCCGACGGGATGCGGTACCGCGAGAGCAGCGGCTCGGCGTCGCGCTGGTGCGCGATGATCACGGCGGCGCTCTCCTCCGGCGGCAGCGTGTCGTGGATGTTCGCGCTCTTCTGGTTCTCCATAAAGTAGTTCGGCCGCCGCAGCTTGCCGACGTCGTGATAGACCGCGCCCGCGCGCGCGAGCAGCGCGTTTGCGCCGACGGCGTGCGCCGCGCCCTCGGCCAGCGCCGCGGTCATCATGCTGTGGTGGTACGTGCCGGGCGCGGAGGTCATCATCTTCTTAATCAGCGGCTGGCTCGCGTTGAGCAGCTCGTGCAGCCGCGGCGTCGTTACGATGTCGAACGCATTCTCCCACAGCGACAGCATGCCGACGGCGAACACCGACAGTATCAGCGGGCTTGCCGCGACGCAGCCGACCATGACCGCGGCGGTGCGCCACGCGCTGCCGAGCGCGGACGCGCCGGCGAGCACGACGGCGGCGCCGACCGCGGCGGACACGGCGCCCGCGGCAATCAACGCGCCGCGGTTGCCGCTCTTTTGCGCGATCAGCACGGCGGCCTGTCCGCCGGCGACGGACGCGGCGACTGAAAGCAGCGCGTCGGGGCCGAGAAACCCCGCGCCGCTGCCTCCCGCGAGGATGCCGAGCGAGAACGCCGTCAGCACGTTGACCGACTGCGCGACCCGCGGCGAGATCAGCTCGGCCGAAAGCAGCACGGCCAGCATGCACGGCAGAATCCGCGGATCAAGCGCGTAGCAGATCCACTCGAGCGCAATCGTGATGGCGAGCGCGACGAACAGCATCGTCATGCGCTTGGAATCGCAGAACACCTCGTTCTCAAACACGTACAGGTAACACGTAAACAGCGTGTACAGCCCGAACAGCAGCCCGAGCACGCCTAGCGGCAGAAGCCTGTTCTCGTCCACGCCGCGCACGAGGTCGAGCGCGAGCAGCGTCGTCATCTGATCGGCGGTCACGACCTGTCCGGCCTCCACGATCGCCGTGCCGCGCGAGATGTAGACGGGCTCCACCTCCGAGGCCGCCTTCTCGCGCGCGGTGTTCATCGCCGTGGCGTCGACGACGTTCGTCGGCTGAAAATATGTGTCGTAGACGATCTCGCCGAGCGATTTTAAATACACGGGGATCGTCGTGACCTGAAGCTCCTTGGAGATGCGCGTGCGCTCGGCCGAAAGCTTCTCCTCGGAAACGCCGTCGGTCAGGATGACGGAGAGCTTTGAGATGACCGTGTCCTCGAGGCGCGTGATCTCCTCGTCGCTCGCGGCGAGGACGTTGTACAGAAGCGTCGTGTCGGCAATCGTGATGGGCAGCCCGCGGAACAGGATGCGCAGGTTGTCCTGCGGGATCACGACCTGCCAGGTGCGCGTGTCCTCCCCCGCGGCCTGCCCGCCGTCCTCGTCCGTAACGACCGGCGCGCTCTCGAGCCGCACCTCCTTGGCCTTCTCGCGGACGCCTTTCAACGCCATGAAAAACGCGGAGGCGTCCGTGACCAGCTTTTCGGCGGACGCGGAATCCACGGCATAAACGGGAGAAACGGCGTTGCGCGCGGCCTGACGCAGCGCCGCGGTCGTGACGCTGTCCTCGATCGTGCGCGTGGCGTAGATCGTGTCGGCCGCTATGTCGCCTATGGCGACGCTGTACTGCTTGGGCGAAAGCGCCGTCAGCGCGACCGCGCCGTTTAATACAAAGCAGACCGCGATGAGCAGTATGCTGACGGGCCGCATCCTGGTAAATAGCTTTTTGATGCCGCGTTTTTTTGCCACTGTCCGCCCCCAATACAGCCGGTCCCGTTACCGTTCGCTTTTTTCGTACGCGCGGATGATCCGCTGCACAAGCTCGTGCCGCACGACGTCCTTGTGCGTTAAGTATACGATTTTGATTCCCTCCACGTCGGCAAGCACGCTGATCGCGTGCACAAGCCCGCTCTTTTTCTCGTGCGGCAGGTCGATCTGCGTGATGTCGCCCGTGACGACGACGCGCGACCCCTCGCCGAACCGCGTCAAAAACATCTTCATCTGCTCGTTGGAGCAGTTCTGCGCCTCATCCAGGATGATGTAGGCGTTGCTGAGCGTGCGCCCGCGCATGTACGCCAGCGGCGCAACCTCGATGACGCCGCGCTCCGTCAGCCCCTTGTAGGTCTCGAGGCCCAAGAACTCCTGCAGCGCGTCGTACAAGGGCCGCAGGTACGGGTCGACCTTCGTCTGCAAGTCGCCCGGCAGAAAGCCGAGCT